>JAUWTX010000015.1 GCA_030614505.1 Desulfuromonadales bacterium | reverse complement strand
GGTGTACTAGATGCTGTTGTCCCTCCCAGGCAGATTGCACACCTCGCTTACGAAGATCTTTCGGCAACCACCTTGAAGACTTCCAGTTCATGAAATGCAGATACATGAATTCACGCAGACCATCGCGATCGTTTGTCAGACAACCATCTTTCCAGGTCCAGTTTTCTGGATGATCCATTGTGCCATTCAACCAGGGATGTGGAGAAAGGATAGTACTGTATTGCTCTTTCCAGTAAGTTCCACTCTGGAATGAGTCAAACACGCCAGCCAGCTTACGCAACAGCATTGGATGTTTTCTGTGCCGCAGAAAGATTTTCGTGAATTTTGATTCGTCGATACCAAGATGTTCAGGGTTTTCAAGCAGTGATTCCCAGTTCTTGATCCGCTTGCACGCACCACGGATTTGCTCCGTATTTTTCAACAAACAAAAATGCCCGGAGACGCGATTGTGATGTGTTGAAATCATGTTATGAGCCAGGACCGTTTCTGTCAAAAACTGGCGAAGATTGCCATAGATGACATCGATATCGCCGAAACCAAAGAAATCATAATCCCTGATTTGATCTTCATGAATAAATCCATAAAACGGTTTGACGTCACAGAGTTTGTAGGGGCTTTTAGGTTTAAAATCTATATCCAGACGCGAGGATATCAACTCGCAATAATCAGTAAAGTTAATACTTACATAGTGCACGTTCGGCAGGCTTAGAGTTGGCTCCGGGCAATCGGTAAAAAACAGCCAATCCACGGTCTCATTCCATTTGCAGCTAAGCAAATAAAGTTCAAACCACTCAGGCCATTTTCCAAAATAAGGAATGATAATAACGATTTTTTTCATTTGCTCTGAAGCCTTTGGAATTTCTTATAAAGACTTATTGCCTTTCTATCTATCTTTGACCAGAGCTCAGGCATATCTTTCATAGTCTGCTGGACAGTCTTGCCTTCATAACAAGAGATAAAACGTAAGCGATCTCTTTTGGTCAAGCCAGCATCCATGCTCGAAAAATGCAGCCCAGCAAGATCTTTTAATAGCCACCTGAGTGGGACACGGGAACGTACCTGAGTACGATGAAGATCAATGACATGCAATGGTGGCTCGTCATTGGCATTTTCCCGCATCAGCCAGTTTTTTGGCAACAAAAAATGGCATATGTAAAAATCCCTATGATTCACTCCATTTTGGTGTATGACCCGGGCGATTTCGGCCACTTTTCTGATCAATGCCCGTTTCGTGCGCGGCTCCAGGGGCTGTCCTTTCAAGTCCAGGACCAGTTCTTCCAAACTGATGGAGTTTTCAATCTCTTCGGTAATGATAAAAGACTGTAATCGCGCAGGGTTGCTGCCGCGCAACCCGTAACCGGCAATCGTCATTGACTGGACACCAACTTTATCCAGAGCCCGAATTGCTTCGTACTCGTTTTTCGCGCTCAGAACCGGTGCCTTGAAATCCAGCAGGGTCTTTACAATCTCCCACCAACCAACCCCTGGATGAATTTTCAGGAAATAGCCTCTCCCCTCATGCTCGAACCGCAAGGTTTTGCGTCCCTTGAAGTTACGATAGATCTTGCCGTCCATAGCGAGAACTTGTTCAAAGGCGTCATCACCAGAGAACTTATCCTGCAAAGCTGGACAGAAAGTTGTTGATTTTGACGAATTTAAGGAGGGAATATTCATAGATTGTAACTTGCCAGTATACAGAAATTGACATTTGTCAGCGTGAAGAGTTTTTCGCAATCACTCCTTGTAACAAATGATCAAGTATTGATGTATCTTCAAATGTCAGTTCAACCCCAACCTGATAGCAAGGAACCGGAAAGTCAAGGTCTGAAAGCTTTACGGCATCCTTCTCTGTGGTAATCAAGGCATCACAGCCTTGACTGCACAAGGTCAGCTGCGCTAGAAATTCGGCATCATATACCTGATGATCCGCAAGGGGGATTTCATCAACCAGGGTAATATTACGAGTCTTCAGGTCAGTAAAAAACTCATCAGGCCGGGCTATTCCGGCAAATGCTATACATGATTTCCCAGCCAGATCATCCCAATTGACAATATCACCGGAGAGAGAAGTAAGGTTTTGAGACATAACATGTCGAGTGTGTATAGTCGGCTTTGACATCATTGACGTGTTTTTTCTGTCGGACTGGACACGGGTCATCACAAGCAGATGGCTACGTTGCAAGGCCGATTGCGACTCACGGAGTTGGCCGGCTGGCAACAGGGAACCATTACCAAAAGGCTTTTGACTGTCCAACAAGACGATATCCAGGTCTCTGTGTACGGCACGATGCTGAAAACCATCATCCAGAATGATCAGTTTGGCACCAGCCTTCTCGGCTTCCTGAACCCCAAGGGCCCTTTGTCTTGCGACAAAAACCATCACAGCAGGATTCCTCCTGGCTAACAGAAAGGGCTCATCGCCACACGCGGCAGGGTTCATCAACGCATCATCAGGCTGGTTTACTCTTGCGACAGGTGCCGTATAATTACCACCGTAACCACGACTGACAATGGCCGTCGGCACCTCGTGTCGTACCATCCATTTCGCCAGGAAATCAGTCATCGGTGTTTTGCCGGTACCGCCGACAGACAAGTTGCCGACGGAAACAACCGGTACGGAAGCATGATATGTCTCCTTGAGCCCCAATGAAAACGCGAGCAGACGCAATCGTACTACCAACCCATATAAACAGCTAAGGGGCCAAAGCCCCACGAAAACAACCCACCCCAAAAAACTGTCAGGCCCGTTTTTAACAAGTCGGAGATAAAAATTACGTGAAGTAGACATCAGTCAGCTATATGCCGGGAGAGCACAGTTAGTGTTCGTTCTGTAGCACCCTGATTTTCTTGCAGCAAATATCTGCCATTGTCGCCGATACGTTCTGCTTCGGTCGGGTTTTCCAGCAGCAATTTCATCTGTCGATACAAATCTGCAGAGTCCTTAACTTGAAGACCGCCATGCGCGGCACGCAAGAGCCTTGCAATCTCCTTGAAGTTTTGCATATAAGGGCCGAATAAAACAGGCTTTTTCATCAAAGAGGCTTCCAGAACGTTATGGCCTCCTATCGGCACCAGACTGCCACCGACAAATACCAGGTCTGACAGAGCGTAAAGCTTCAACATTTCGCCAAGAGTATCAACAACCATGACCTCACCGGGTTGAAAACCCCTGCTCATTGTTGCCAGAGTGCTACGCAATACGGCAACAATCCCAAGTTTGGTGAGTTCTTCACAAACTTGACGACATCTCTCGGGATGGCGGGGCACGATCACCAGAAACAGGTCGGGACAAATTTTTTGTAACTGCCGGTACACATCAACCAGCTGTGATTCTTCGCCATCGTGAGTACTGCCGGCAACCCAGACACAGCCATTTACCGGTAGCCTTAGCTCACCTTTTATTGATTCAAGATCAGCTGAATTTATCTGCGGTGGCTGCATATCAAATTTGAGATTGCCTGTCACCTGAACACGTCCGACAGTTGCACCGAGATGACGGATCCGCCTTGAATCCTGCTCTGATTGCATGCAGAAATCTGAGATACTATCCAGAACAGGCTCCAGCAGTTTACCCGCCATGCGGTAACGAGGAAAAGAGCGGTCAGAAATTCGGCCATTCACCACAACCAGCGGGATTTTCTTACGCTTGGCCTCAAGCACAAAGTTTGGCCAGATCTCTGTTTCAACGAGAATAATGATGCTCGGTCGTATGATATCAAGAGCTTTTCTTACAACCCATCGCAAATCAAAAGGAAAAAAAATGTAGTAATCGATCTCTGAAACACCTGTGGCAATTTTCCGCCCGGTTTCTGTAACATTTGACAGGATTAGAAAGGAGTCGGGGTAACGCTCTCGAAGAGATTTAAGTAACGGGATTGCGGCACGAGTCTCACCAACGGATACGGCATGCACCCAGATGACTTTGCGCCCTTGCAATAACTGACGAAAATCTTGAGCGTAAACACCAAGACGCTCCCGAATCCCATGCCTTGCTTTACCGTAACGCAAACCACGATACAAGTAATAGGGCACCAGAAACAGGGCTGAGACATAAAGGATCAGATCATACAGCAGATAAACCATATTGCTTCAATTTCTCTTCGGCGTATCGAGTATTGTCGTCCATGGCCTTTTGCACCCTGGACTGAAAATTATCAATAGTTTCATTCTTATCGTAATAAAGAGGCTCACCAAAACTGTAAACAGCCTTCCCCCATGGATACGGCAGAAGAAAACGATCCCAAGACTGAAAACGATGACCGTTACTGCAGGCAAACGCCATCGGCACAATCGGTCTCCCGGAAATTCTTGCCAACTGCACAACACCTTCTTTCACAATGTGACGAGGCCCCTTGGGGCCATCAGGGGTAATCCCTAAATCAAGAGGCTCCTTGGCAAAGGCAACCAATTCGCGAAAAGCCTTACGACCGCTACGGCTTGAAGACCCCCGCACAGCACCAAGAGAAAAATGCGAGATGGTTCGGGCAATCAGCTCCCCGTCTCTGGATCTACTGATAAGAACCTTGGCTCCTGAGCCTTTGTATCTCGGAGGCATAAGCAGAAGCTGGTCATGCCAGGTGGACAAAATAACGTTTTTACCCTTTCCCCATATCTCCAGAAGATCATCATCGCCAATTGTTTCAGGTTTAACGACACGATGGATAAAACGAATGATCCCAGCAGCCAGCCAAGGCAAAACTGCCAGCTGTAACTTGTCAAAAAAAGACGACATTAAACGTCCTTGAACTGCATGTCATAAAGATTTCGATAAAGACCGTCCTGAGCAAGAAGTTCCCGATGATTGCCGTCTTCAACCACCCTGCCCTGGTCTAAAACAAGAATTCTGTCGGCATGCATGATCGTCGACAACCTGTGCGCAATCACCAGTGTCGTACGGTTTTTCATCAGGTTTGTCAGAGCTTTTTGGACCATGGCCTCACTTTCCGTATCCAGTGCACTGGTTGCTTCATCAAGAATCAGGATCGGGGCATCTTTAAGAAGCGCGCGCGCAACGCAAAGACGTTGCCGCTGGCCTCCCGAGAGACGGACTCCCCGGTCGCCTATCGATGTATCGTACCCTTGGGGGAGTTTCGTTATGAAATCATCGGCATATGCCTGTCGGGCAGCATCAATAATGGATTGGTCATCAGCATCCAGCATTCCATAACGAATATTGTCACGAACAGATCCGTTAAAGAGGAAAGTTTCCTGATCGACAAATGCGAGGTTATTCTTCAGGCTATCCATTGAAACATCACGGATATCGTAGCCATCAATTTTGACAGAACCTTGTTGTGGATCGTAGAAGCGGGCTATCAACCCTGCCGCTGTCGATTTTCCAGCACCGCTGGGGCCAACCAGGGCAATCACTTCTCCAGGGTTGGCATGCAGGCTGAAATCGGTCAGAATAGGTTCGTCTCCGTAGCTGAATGTGACATTTTCAAAAACAACTTCCCCCCGTGCACGCGACATTTCGACAGCATCTTGCTTGTCGACAACATCACAAGGTTTATCCAGCAAAACGAATACTCCTTCAGCGGCCCCAATAGACTGCTGGATAATATTACTAACCCTGGTAAGTCGTTTTACCGGGGTAAACAACATCATGATTGCGGCAACAACCGAGAAAAGTTGACCTTGAGTCATATCACCGGAAAGAACACGATTGACACCGTACCAGACCACCCCGCCACTACCAAGTGCGGCCAGAATTTCAACGGCAGGGGCAGTCAAGGAGTTATATTTGATCGCTTTTCGCAAAAACCTGTAATAATCCTTGTTCTCGACTTTGAACTTCCTGGTTTGATCTTCCTCACGCCCAAAAGCCTTGATGACCTTGATGCCATCAAAAGACTCCTGCAATGTTCCGGTCAGAAACCCTACGCTTTTCAGGCTGTGTTTGATATTAGTCTTAATCTTCCTGCCAAGAACGGTGGCAGGAACCACACAAACTGGCAACACCATAAAAGCGACCGAGGCCAGTCGCCAATCTTTATAAAAAGCCAGGGACATCAACCCAACCAACGTAAAGCTTTCACGTATACCATCCACCAGGGCACTCGCAGCGGCTTTTTGCATGACACCGACATCGTTAAGGACTTTTGAGGTGAGCCCGCCGGACGATTGATTGACATGGAAGCCCATCGACAGATGCATGAATTTATTAAACAGTTTATTGCGCAGGTCCTGTATAACCAGTTGCCCTGCCGTCTTGATATAATACTCTTGGAAGTATCGTCCTGCCCCCTTGAGGACGGCCAGCCCAATGATAACCACAGGGACGAGATAAACCAGCCCGTGATTATCACCGGCAATAATCTTATCGACCAGCGGCTCAATCAGGTAGATGTAAGAAACATCAGTACCAGCAACGATCAATGAAAAAATTATCGACAGAACAATCCGCCACAGATAGGGGCGAGAATGGCCAATCAGTCTTATGTAAATTTGTTTGTTGGTCATTTATCTCTTCGTTTTAGTTGGACTTTTGTCTTTCCAGCATATTGAACAGCATCTTTGCTACTCTGGTTGAGCAACCCGGGTCACCGAGCTTTGCCTGCACAGTTTTCAATCCCTCTTTCATTCCTTCGGCATAACTGGCATCGTTCAGAACATGCAGAGCTTCATCTGCCAGAGCCTGAGGTGTCGCCATTTCCTGGAGGAATTCTGGGACGATCCGTCGACCGGCAACGACATTGGGCAATCCAAAATGATCCACCTGCACCAGGCGCTTGCCAATCGCATATGTCAACGGAGACGCCTTGTAGAGAATTGCCATTGGTGTCCCAACAAGCGCAATCTGTAGAGTTACTGTACCGGAGACCGTCAGTATGGTATCGCAGTTACTTGCAATATCATAGATTGTTGCATCACCAGTCTCAATAAAAGAGACCGGGAGATCTAAGGGGAATTGCGATTTAACCTCATCTTGCGTCAAAGAGTCTGCAATCGGCACCAGAAAGTGGGTATCCGGGAACCCACCCAGAACAAGCTGTGCCGCCTCTACAAGTGTTTCCAGCATGTAACGCAATTCATTCCGGCGACTGCCGGGAAACAGGCCAATAATTTTCTTCGTTGTCGGAATCTGTAGCTTCAGACGAAGATCAGCATATTCTCCCGCCGCAGCAAATTCATCCAGCAAGGGATGGCCGACATATTTGACCAGAATATCCAACCCATCGTAAAGGACGGGTTCAAAAGGAAAAATCGCTGCCAGAGAGTCGACTACTTCAGCGATTTTCGTCACCCTGCCCTTACGCCAGGCCCAAACCTGGGGGCTGACATAGTAAAGTACAGGGACTCCGGCCTTTTTCGCTTGGCGCGCAAGCCGCAAATTAAATTCCGGGAAATCGATCAACACCAGGGCGTCCGGCTTCTGACTACCGGTCAGTTCACCTTTAAGTTTCTGAAAAGAGCGCCAGATCACCGGAAAGTGGCCGATGACTTCAATGATCCCCATAACAGCCAATTCTTCGCCTGGGATCAGGATATCACAACCGGCCGCCGCCATTTTCTGCCCACCGACACCGAAAAAACCCGTATCAGGGGACAATGTTTTGACAGCATTAATCAGTTTGGCACCATGCAGGTCTCCAGAAGCTTCTCCGGTCACGATCATGATGCGTTTGGCAGAGGTATTCACATTTAACCCACAGCCTACAGAGACCCGGCAATGACTTCGACGACCTGCTCAATCTGGGGACGCGTCAATTCCGGGTAAATTGGTAACGAAAGAACCCTTTCGGCAGACTGTTCACTGACAGGCAAGGACACTTCGCGGCATACGTCAAGAAAGACTTTCTGACGATGCAAGGGAATTGGATAGTAGATTGCCGAAGCAACACCAGCCCCAGCCAATGCGGCTTGAATGGCCTCACGCTTATCTGTCAGGATTGTATACTGATGATAAACGTGAATGCCTTTTCCGTCTTCAAAGGGAACGTCTATCCCCAGTTCACTCAACAATCTGGAGTACAGATGGGCATTGTCGCGCCGCTGCTGATTGAAACGGTCCAAGTACTGCAACTTCACTCTCAAAACCGCCGCCTGCAGATCATCCAGACGACTGTTCACACCAATTATTTCGTGGTGGTAGCGTTCACGACTGCCATGATTGCGCAACACTCGGATCTCCTCGGCAAGGGTATCATTGTCCGTTGCAATCAAACCACCATCGCCGAAACAACCCAGGTTTTTGCTGGGGAAAAACGAGTAGCAACCGAGGTCACCCCAGGCACCTGTCATCCTGTCAGCATATCTTGCTCCACAAGATTGGGCACAATCTTCAATCAAAAGCAGTTTTCTTGCATCGCAAAGAACTTTTAATGAAGCCAGGTCAGCTGGTTGTCCAAACAGATGAACAGGCAGGATCGCTTTGGTCTTGGATGTAATCGCCTGTTCCACCTGAAGAAGGTCAATATTGAACGTTTGCGGGTCAATATCAACAAAGACCGGAGTTGCACCAACATAGGCAATCGCTTCTGCTGTAGCAATGAATGTAAATGTAGTTGTGATGATTTCATCACCCTGGCCCAACCCGGCGGCACGCAAGGCAAGATGGAGGGCATCAGTGCCGGAGGCAACTCCTATAGCATGCTTAACACCCAGGTATTCTGCCATCTCCTGCTCAAAAGCTCTGCCTTGCGGACCAAGGATAAACTGGGTTGTCTCCAGAACCTCAGAAATCGCGCAATCTATATCTTTTTGCAACGCCCGGTACTGAATCCCGAGGTCTACCATCGGTATCTGCATAAATCTTCCTCTAGTTCATTCTGTTTAGAGAGCCTGCCTGTGAATAGCTTGCAGAAACAATTCAGGCGAGTCAGGCCATTTGCCCCTCGCCTGAAAAAACGTTTATCAGACAGAACCTTACTCAGTAACTTCATGCCAGAGCTTTCCGGAAATCTGGATCGCTATCTCAAGCGCACACTTGCCATCCTCTCCGGAAACAACGGGAGGACTCCCCTCACACACGGCAGTGACAAAGGCGTCAATTTCATCCTTGAGCGGATCTCCCTGCTCGAAAGTGCGCTCCTCAATGCTGATGTTCGGCAGACCGGGGATAATGTTCAGCCCTTTCTTTTTACGGTAAATTGCAATCTTGCGGCTCTGGAAATCTATGGAAATATACGCATCCTGCTGAAAAATACGCATTTTGCGCAGAGTTTCACGGCTGGCACGGCTGGCGGTAACATTGGCTACGCAACCGTTCTCAAACTGGAGACGAGCATTGGCGATGTCAACCTCCTCGGAGAGGACCGGAACACCGACTGAATTTATCATTTTGACCGGATGTGCCACCATACTTAACAAAATATCAATATCATGAATCATCAGGTCGAGCACAACACTAACGTCTGTGCCGCGTGTCTTAAAAGGTGCCAGACGATGAGATTCAATAAACTGCGGGTTTTTCAGAACACCTTTCAATGCCATCACTGCAGGGTTAAACCGCTCGAGATGGCCGACCTGAAAGATCAACCCTTTACTCTCTGCAAGCCGGATCAGCTCCTCTGCCTCGGCAACCGTCTGGGTTACCGGCTTTTCCAGAAGTACATGGCAACCAGCGTTGAAACAATCCCTGGCCACAGCAAAATGGTATTGGGTCGGTACAACGATAGAGACCAGATCAACCAGCGGCAGAACGTCATGATAATCAGTAAATGCCTGAGTATTGACTTCAGTAGCTATTTCTATTGCACGGGCAGAATCTACGTCAACGACACCTACCAGATCTACATCAGGATTGCTCTGAATTTTCTGGGCATGGAAATGACCGAGATAACCGACGCCGATAACGGCAGCCCGCAATTTATTTGACAACTTCTTATTCACCGGGCAATACCACGTTGGCTGTCTTTTATAAAATTGACAAAGTGATCCAGCTCAGGAGATCGTTCAATATCTACATCAATTTTTTTCAGTGCTTCTTCCAAACGCAATCCAGAACGAAAAATCATGCGGTAAGCCTTCTTGATGCCGCGTATTGTTTCCTCTGAAAACCCGCGCCGCTTGAGCCCTACCAAGTTCAAACCCACCGTTTTCGCACGATCACCTTGCGCAATAGTATATGGGGGGACATCCTGGTTCACCATGGACCCACCACTGATCATCGTGTGGCAACCGATACGACAGAATTGATGAATAGCTATAAGGCCACCCAGAATTGCCGAAGATTCGACTTCCACATGACCGGCAAGGGTTGCTCCGTTCGCCAGAATTGCATGGTCATGAACGATACAGTCATGGGCCACATGCGAGTAGGCCATAAACAGGTTGTCATTACCAACTGAAGTCAAACCACCACCTTCAGCGGTCCCTCGATTTAAAGTGGTAAATTCCCTGATCCGGTTACGATCACCAATCTTCAAATAAGTCTCTTGACCGGCATACTTAAGATCCTGTGGAGCAGCTCCAATGGAAGAGAACTGAAAGATCTGATTGTCACAACCGATTTCAGTCCAACCTTCAATGGCAACATGACTGGCAATAGTGGTTCCGGAACCAATCACAACATGCTCGCCAATCACAGTATATGGTCCGACAGTGACATTATCTGCGAGTTGGGCACCAGGTTGAATAATTGCTGTTGAGTGAATCATAAAGGCCTCTTATTTTTTCACAAAAGTTGCTTTCAGTTCAGCTTCAGCAACCAATTTGCCCGCAACGATAGCCTTGCCCTTAAAGCTGTAGATACCCCGTCTCACTTTAAGCAGCTCCAGATCCAGTTGTACGACATCACCAGGGTGGACAGGCTTGCGAAATTTTGCTTTATCAATCCCGACAAAATATGGTACCTGGTCTGCTCCTACCTCTTTGGCGAGGATTGCGTAAATGCCACCGACCTGTGCCATGGCTTCCAGCAGAAGAACTCCTGGCATGATCGGGTGATCAGGAAAGTGACCTTGAAAAAAGGGTTCGTTGATCGTAACATTCTTTATACCAACGATCCGTTTACCCGTTTCAAACTCGGCGATTTTGTCCACAAGCAGAAAAGGATAACGATGCGGCAACATCTTCATAATGTCTAACGTATTCAGTTCCATAATCAACTTTCATCCTCTGTCATATTACTTTTCAGTTTATCTACCTGTTTCTTGAGACGGTTCAACTCACGCCGCATTTCCGGCAAATGCGCAATAGTCATAGTGGCCTTAAGCCAGTCTCGATGGGGTATGGCCGGGACCCCGGCGAGTGTCTGGTTGCCCTCAGCATTATTGGAAATCCCTCCCCGTCCAGCCAGGGTAACATTGTCACCGACCTTGATGTGACCGGCCACGGCGGATTGCCCACCAAAGGTACAATGTTTACCAATAACAGTACTGCCGGCTATACCAACCTGAGCAACCAGAAGGGTATCATCGCCAACCTGTACATTGTGCGCGACCTGCACAAGATTGTCGATCTTGGTCCCGCGACCAATACGGGTCACACCCAAGGTGCCGCGATCAATACAGCTGCAGGCACCGATTTCGACATCATCTTCAATAACAACGTGACCAGCCTGGGGAATCTTGTAGTAACTCTGGCCATCTGGAGCGAAGCCGAAGCCATCAGAGCCAATGACTGCCCCTGGTTGGACAATCACCCGATTGCCAAGCACACAGTTCTCACGCACAGTGACATTTGCGTGCAAGAGACAATCATCACCAATGATCGCCTCTTCACCAACCACCACATTTGGATGTAAATGCGTTCCGTCGCCAACCTTTGCGCCGGCACAAACAACACACCCAGGGGCAATTGTGACATTCTCGCCTACGATTGCATCCGGATGGACATGGGCTCCCGACATAATCCCCTGCCCAACATGGGATGTCACCTCAAAAAAAGTCAGTATTTTAGCAAAAGCCAGATATGGATTCTCCGTCAAGAGCAGAGGGGTCTTCACATTGCCTTGCAGAGACGGATGCACAATGACCGCCGCAGCATGACAATCTGCCAGCTTTGCCTGATACTTGGGGTTCGCCAGGAAGGAAATCTGATCCGGCCCTGCAACATCAAGAGGGGCAACCCCGGAAATAGAAGTAGAGGGGTCGCCAGAGACGCACCCCCCTACCAAATCTGCCAGAACTGCCAGGGAAGTTTTTTCCCTGAGTTCAGCATGCATGACGATTATTTCCCCTGTTTGTCAAAAACCTTGATAACCTCGTTTGTGATATCAATACTCTCATCTGCGTAGACAAGAGAACTTTCGGTTTTTTCGAGAATGATTGCATAGCCCTCGCTCTTACCGACATCCTGCACAACCTTGAGGAGGCTTTCAAGAATTTTACGGGTGAGATCTGCGTCTGTTTGTTGCAGAGTTTCCTGGATATCCTTGGTGAAACGCTGATAGTCTTTAACTTTTTGCTGGTAAGAGCGCTCCTTGTTGTTACGGGCCTCTTCCGAGAGCAACATCGCCTGCTTTTCCAAGTCTTCCTTAAGCTTTTTCAACTCTTCCTGGCGCTGTTGAACTTCCGCATCATACCCCTGAACCTTGGCTTTGATCTTTTCTTTGGCTGCCTTCCCGGAAGCTGACAGATTCAACGCCTTTTGTAGATCAACATAACCTATCTTCTGATCTTGCGCCTCAACGGGTGAAGCAAACAGGGCTGGTGAAGCGATCAGGGCAAAACAAACCAACATTAATACGACAAACTGCTTCATGCATAATCTCCTTAAAAATACACTTTATTGTCTTGTTTAAAAGAAACGACCAATCATGAAATCGAACTTTGAGTCATCCTCATAATCTCTGGCATCGAGATTCCACCCATACTCGAATCGCATCGGGCCCATAGGACTCAGCCATCGGATGCCGAGACCGGTGCTATAGCGCCATGAGGCAAAAGCCTCATCATCCTCTCCCCAGGCGTCATCATCACTCCATGCGTTACCAACATCGAAAAAGGTCACACCTTTGACACCAAGAGCTTCATACAGGGGGAAAATATATTCGAAATTAAAGTACGCCGATGTTTCACCACCAATAAAGTCGCCAAATTGGTCTCGAGGGCCAACTTCACGGGACTCAAAACCACGCAAGCTATAGATACCGCCGAGAAAGTACTTTTCATCGATGGGGACATCATCATTGTTCAAAGAATGGACATAACCAACCTGTCCATGGGCCGTAAAAACAGTGCCCCAGATCCAGGGCCAGAAGTGACGGGCATCAACTGTATATTTGCTGAACTTTTCCGTTCCACCAATACCTGCAAACTCCCATGTTGCAGTCAGGTCGGTTCCGGACGATGGATCCAGACGGTTGTTGGTTGTGTTGTACGAATACGAGGTAGTTATAGAACTGACGGTTGATGTGCCTTCCTGGTCTTTAATCGTGGTTGAAGCAAACGGGCTGACATCGTAGATATCCTTAAACTCTAAACGATAAGAAGCCAGAAGCCTTGAATATTCACCAATGGGATGACCTGCCTTAATTGCAAACCCCTGGGATTTACGACTGAAATCCGTCCATTCACGTTCTGTTTGATAGACTTCGGCACCCAGTGTCCAGCGTGTGTCAAGGAAGTACGGGTCAGTAAGGCCAAGCTGATAAGTCTGGCTTTCACCACCAACGGATGCAGCAAGATTCAACTTCCAGCCTCTCCCAAGGAAGTTCTCCTGAGTAATAGAACCCTGAGCGACTAAACCATCAACCGAAGAAAAACCTGCACCAACACTGAATGTACCTGTGGAACGTTCCTTGACATTAACATTGACATTCATGTGGCTCTGATCGGAACCCGCACTGGTGCTGATATCCACTGCCTCAAAATAACCCAGGTTGTTGATGCGTGCTTTGCTTCTCTTCAGGTTACTCGCATTGAATAATTCGCCTTCCACCAGTCTCATTTCGCGGCGGACAACTTTATCGCGCGTCTTGGTATTCCCGGTAATATTGATCCGCTCCACAGACACCTGGGCGCCCTGCTCTATATCAAGCATCAGGTCAATCTTGCGGGTCTCATCATCAGCGCGAGTCAGCGGTGATACGTTGGCATATGCATATCCCTGATCCGCATAGACATCAGTCACCACGCCAACTCCACGGCGCAACTTCGCACGGGAAAAGACATCACCAGGTGCAATCCCCAGCAAGGCCAGCAACTCTTCCTTCTCTCGAAGAAGGTCACCCTGAGCATCGACATTGCCGATCTCGTACTGAGGGCCTTCATCAATCTTTATCAGCAGAAGCATATGTTTGTCATCGTCAACCAGAGCAATAACGGGCTCCCGCACCTTCACTCGTACATATCCCTCGTTAAAGTAAAGGTCCGAGATTCTGTCAAGGTCCTGCATCAGCAGGGGTTCGTTATAGTTGCCACGCCCGGTTATCCAGGAGAACATCCACTTCTCCTTGGTATCCATTGCATCTAGCAGATCACCATCGTCAAAGACAGCGTTACCATCGAAGCGGATAGCCTTAATGCGGACAATTTCACCTTCCTTGATACGGAAAGTCACCAGCGTCTCATTCCTCTCGTTGACATGGCTATCTGCGCTAACCGTCGCAGCATAATAGCCCTCTTTGGTATATTCTGCCTTGACCAGGTCAACACTTTTGGCCACGTCAAAAGGATCATAAATATCAGGGATGCGAACAGAGATGACTCCCCGCAACTTTTCCGTGGAGAGTTCTTCGTTCCCTTCAAAGCGAACATTACGCACCAAAGGACGTTCACTCACTTTGAACGTCAGAACGGTTGCACCCGAGTCCTCTGATATTTCCGTAGTGATATCAGAGAAGCGCTCCATACTGTATATCTCCTCCATGGCGACATCAATGTCGGCAGGAGTCACAGTCTGCCCCGGCTTGATACTTATGGCATTCAGCACATCAAGCGACTGAACGCGCTGATTACCCTCGATTACAATGTCAGCAAGAACAAATTCACGGGCAGCCCAGGCGGGAAAGGCCAGAGTCAGACAAATCAACAGTGAAAGGAACTTCTTTAACATATCAGTGCCACTCCAGTTCATGTTGGTAGTTAAAAATCGCGCCATTATATGAGATTGTCAGCTTAAGGTAAACCATAAATTAGAGCTGGATCCTTGAGTAATCAGCGAATAGAGAGCACAAGGACCTGGTCCGAATAATTGTTTCAAAAATCTGAACTGCATGCGTTGGTTCAGAGGTGAAGTTATGCAACATCAAGGATCCAGACGACCGTCTGTCATCCGCACAACCCTGTCCATACGAGCAGCGACTTTTTCGCTGTGAGTCACAACCACGATTGTCAGATTCCGCTCATCGTGCAAACGATCAAGCAGGGCCAGAATTCCATCGGAAGTACCACTGTCGAGGTTGCCGGTCGGTTCATCCGCCAAAAGCAACTTTGGCGACATAACCAGTGAGCGGGCCATAGCGACACGCTGCTGCTCTCCACCGGAAAGCTGACCAGGTTTATGATCGAGACGATGGTCAAGGCCGACTGCAGTGAGAATTTCACCAGCCATCACCTCAGCCTCTTTTTTCGTCGAGCGAGCAATCAGGGCCGGCATCATGACATTTTCCAGTGCGGTGAACTCCGGAAGAAGCTGGTGAAACTGGAAGACGAAGCCGATCGAGCGGTTGCGGAAAGCATCCAACTCCTGTGCTGAATATTGGAAAATATCCTTCTCGGCAAAAAGTACAGACCCGCTGGAGGGACGGTCCAGACCACCAAGCAGATGCATCAAGGTTGTCTTGCCGGCGCCAGAAGCCCCCACGACGGCGATACGTTCACCAGCACGGATATCAAGATCGACCTCTTTGAGGACCTCAACTATGCCGCGATCAGTGGTGAAATTCTTTGACAGAGCACGAACTGCAATCATGATTTTCGCCTATTCATAACGCAGAGCTTCAGCAGGATCCATCTTTGCTGCGCGCCATGCCGGATAAATCGTCGCCAACAGAGTGATGGACATGGCAACGACAACCACGGCTATCACATCGCTCGAGTTGACCACCGAGGGGAAGTGGTCCATACCATAAACGCCCTGGTCGAAGATTGTCACGTTGAGCAGATTTTCCAGTCCCTTGATGATCGGGTCAGCATTCTGGGCCAGCAGCAAACCGAGTCCTGTCCCCAACAGGGTACCAAGAGTTCCTATAATCAGCCCCTCGAGGACAAAAATCTGCATGATGCTACGTGAAGTCGCACCCATGGAACGCAGGATGGCAATATCGCGATGTTTTTCCATGACAACCATAATCAGTGTCGTGGCGATATTAAAGGCTGCGACAAGAACGATAATACCGAGGACGATAAAAAGACCAAGCTTCTCCAGCTTGAGAGCAGACAAAAAAGAACCGAACATATCCTCCCAGGAACGAATGACATGAGGGAAATGATACTCCTTGCGCAAACTGCCGGCAACAGGTGCGGCCTGATCGAAACTGTCGACTTCGACCTCTACCCCGCTGACGCTCTCACCCAGATCGAAGAACTGTTGTGCCTGCTTAAGATCGATATAGGCAAAGTAGGCATCGATAAAACCACCACGTTGCTTAAAGATACCGACAACCTTGAAAGGCTTCATCTTCGGAATCATGCCGAAGGGGGTAATTGTGAACATCGGTGGGATGACATTGATCGGGTCGCCGACAGCGACGCCCAGTGTTGTGGCGGTATCCAGTCCGATGAGGATCCCTGGTGGTGTCAATTCCGGATTATATAAAGTCTCCTCTACATCGACTCCTGCCTCGGTCAGAAAGCTTTTACGGAAGATCTTGTTCTGTCGCCCGACGCCCTTAACGCTGACCGCAGCAACGTTGCGTCGTGAGAGAAGCATCACTTCCTTGCTGACAAAAGGTGAAGCACTCAGGACGTGCGGGGACACAGCCCTGGCTTTTGCGACGATCGCATCGGGGGCAGTCAGATATTCACCATGTTTCTGTATCATGACATGAGGGATATTGCCAAGGATCTGCTGTCTGACGCCATCATGGAAGCCGGTCATAACAGCAAGAACGACAATCAACGCTGCAACACCCAGAGTTATCCCGGAGATGGAGATAAACGAAATCACCGAGATAAACGTCTGTTTGCGCTTTGCACGAAGATAGCGCAGGCTGACAAAGAGTTCGTAGTTCATTATAAAGCTCGGGACGCGGAACGCGGGACGCGGGACGCGAACAACATTATAGACACTAAAAGCCTGGTAGCACGATACGCGGGACGCGGGACGCAAAAAGCTTCTGACTTTCCTCGTCCCTCGTCCCGCGTTCCGCGTACCTCGCTCCTCGTCATTTCGCCTCCGGGCGCATTTGCGGGAAAAGGATAACGTCGCGAATCGACGGGGAGTTGGTCAGCAGCATAACCAGTCGGTCAATGCCAATCCCCTCTCCAGCTGTCGGCGGCAAGCCGTATTCCAGGGCACGGATGTAATCATTATCCATAGCATGTGCCTCTTCATCGCCTGCCTCTTTCTCCAGCAGTTGTTTAATGAAACGCTCACGCTGGTCATCCGGGTCGTTCAGTTCGGAGAAAGCATTCGCCAGTTCACGGCCAACAACAAACAGCTCGAAACGATCGACAACATTTGGATCCTGATCGTTCTTGCGCGACAGCGGAGAAACTTCGGTTGGATATTGGGTGATAAACGTCGGCTGCCACAGTTCAGGCTCTGCCACCGCATCAAAAACTTCCGTCAACAATTTGCCGTAGCCAATCTTTTTATCGAGCTCCAGGCCAAGTGTATCAGCATACGCCAGC
>JAUWTX010000031.1 GCA_030614505.1 Desulfuromonadales bacterium | reverse complement strand
CGGCACGGGCGGTATCAACATCCAGTCCTTTCCAGACCCCTTTGTTGTCCGGCATACCGAAGCCAAAAACACCGCCGTTCACGCCGGCCTGGATAAAGCCTTTTTTCTTCACTGCATCAAGATCTTTGCCGGCAAAAGCAATGCCCGCCATCAGCAATGAAAGGATTGCAACCAATGCTGTCAGTCTACTCAATCTCATCTGCTTACCTCCTAAGACTTTTAGGGTTAGTGAACTGCATCCGCGAAGGACACTTCAAGATGAATAAAAACAACATATTAAGTATTACGTTGTAATCTGAAGCTGTCAAATAAT
This sequence comes from Desulfuromonadales bacterium, assembly GCA_030614505.1. Taxonomy (GTDB): domain Bacteria; phylum Desulfobacterota; class Desulfuromonadia; order Desulfuromonadales; family BM103; genus M0040. The sequence goes on along the minus strand of JAUWTX010000031.1, from coordinate 12,729 downwards.
GAACTAATTGTTTTCTCCATCTTGATTGTCATAATCAACCAAACCTGTCAAAATTAGCGGACATACCTTGTATCTTCATCCGCCAGTTACTCATGGATGCAGATTGCAAGAAAAGGATGCTTCCATGTGCCTGATCCTGATCGCTCACCAACTGACTGAGCAGAGACCACTATTGGTGCTGGCCAACCGCGATGAGTTCTATGCTCGATCAACGGCTGCCGCTGAGCCCTGGAACGAATGCCCTGAATTGATCGCCGGACGCGACCTGGTCTCCGGTGGCAGCTGGTTTGGAGTTCGTGGCTCGCGCTGGGCAAGCGTTACCAACATACGTGAAGGCATCAAGAGCAACCACCACAGCACCCGTTCGCGTGGCTGGCTGGTGCGTGATTACCTGCTTGGGAATGATTCACCACAAGACTTCCTGGCCGGCATGACCGAACAGGCTTCTGAATACGCAGGTTTCAACCTTTTGCTGGGTGACGGAGACGAGCTCTGGTACAGTGCCAACCGCAACGTTCCAGGACGGCGTTTGGAGCCTGGGATCTATGGCCTGAGCAATCATATCCTCGACACCCCCTGGCCAAAAGTCGTGCACGGCAAGCAGGCCATGCACGAGTTGCTAACCAAGCCTCAGCTTGATCGAGACAGCGCCTTTGCTATCCTGTCCGACACGACCATCGCGCCCGATACAGAATTGCCGGACACCGGCGTCCCTCTCGAATGGGAGCGTGCCCTTTCGGCAGCCTTTATCACCAAGAACCATTATGGGACACGCTGTTCCACCCTGCTGTCGAGATTCTCTGATGATAAGCACCTTTTTATCGAACGCCGCTTCACGGGTGCACCCGACACTTGGGATCAGTGCGAATTTAGCTGGTGAAGCAATGTGGTATGCACACTTGACAGAGATGAATTCATAAATAAAAATGGCTTGTTATAAAATTTGGGAGTCTGTCAGACTTGACAAGCTCCTGGGTTGCGCATGGGGAGAGACTCTTTTGAAACTAAGTAAGCTGGGCGAATTCGGATTGATTGAACAGATCCGGAAAAGTGTGCGGGTGGGACCAGGCGTTCACCGTGGCATCGGCGATGATGCCGCCGAAGTAAGCCTCCCTGAGGGACACCACCTGCTGACTTCGACCGACTTGCTGATCGAGGAGATCCACTTTCGCCGTGACTGGACCTCCTTCGAGGACCTCGGTCACAAGGCCGTGGCCGTCAATCTCAGCGACATCGCCGCCATGGGTGGCATACCCCACTATCTCTACCTGGGGCTGGCTTGCCCCGGCGAAACCGACCTGGACGATATTAACGCATTTCTCAAAGGCGCGCTCGATGAAGCAGAACACCACAATGTGACTCTCGTTGGTGGCGATACCTGCCGCAGCCCCGGCCCATGGATGATTTCGGTCACCGTCGAGGGGAGTACACCGGCACATCAGTCCATCGGGCGTGACGGCGCGCACCCTGAAGACCTGATCATGGTCTCTGGAACATTAGGAGACAGCGCTCTTGTCCTGCATTTACTAAGCGATGGAAAGGAACCGGAAGCAACCCTTCTGGCCCGTCACCATCGGCCAACAGCACAGGTCGAACTCGGACGTCTGCTTGGCGAACGTCGCCTTGCCAGTGCCATGATCGATATTTCCGACGGTCTGGCCAGCGATTTGGAGCATATCCTGCAGGCATCTCAAGTAGATGGCTTCATCGAAGAAAGCAAGTTACCTCTGTCGGAAGCTTTTCTGCGCAGCGCTGGCAGAGAACCCGAGCTACGGGAATTGGCTCTTTACGGTGGTGAAGACTATGAACTTCTCTTTACTGTGGCTCCTGGAAAGGTGGCAGACGTTGAAGCACTCAGCGTTGAGCTAGAGCTGCCGATTACTTCACTTGGGGTCATTCAAAAGGGTTCCGGGGCTCTTTCGCTCCAAGACAAGACGGGGGTAGTACGACCTATCCTTGTCAGGGGATATGACCATTTTTGTCGGTCTTGAGAGGCAGTATGACTGAGCCATCCAATCAGATATGGACAGGTGACGATCTTTCGGACGACGAATTCTCGTCGATCAAGAAACTTCTGCGTGATAGACGCCAGTTCGATCTCGGCCAGTACAAGGACCGCTGTATCCGCCGACGGATCGCCAAGCGTCTCCGTAGCTGCCAGGTGGCCGATTTTGACTCCTATCTGAAACGGCTGGTGATGGACCGGGATGAATTGGATACTCTGCTGGCGACCATCTCCATCCATGTCTCCCAGTTTTTCCGCAATCCGGGCACCTTCCGGATTCTCGAACAGAAGATTCTGCCGGACCTTTGTCGTCGTGCTCGAATTGCCGGGCGAACCGAACTAACCCTTTGGAGTGCCGGCTGTGCTTCCGGCGAGGAGCCCTACTCTCTGGCCCTGCTGGTTGATGACCTGGCCGTGGCCGGTCTGGATATCCGCATCCTGGCCACGGACATAAGCAAACCAGTGCTGGAGACAGCCCGTTTAGGTCTCTTCAATGCAACGCGTCTGAAAGAAGTGCCGCTTGCGGTTCTCGAGAAATATTTTCGAGTCAAAAATGGTCACTATCAGCTTATTGATCGAGTACGCGCCAAAGTAGAGTTTCTGCAACACAATATTATGACCGCTAGCGACTACCCTGTGGCGGACCTGATTCTCTGCCGCAATGTTCTTATTTATTTTACGCGACCTGAACAGGAACGCATCCTGTCTCGCTTTGCGGCATCCTTGCCGGAACATGGGGCTCTGATCCTGGGTCGGTCCGAGACCATAACCGGCAACACACGCCGCTATTATCAATCGGAGTTTCCTGTGGAGCGGGTCTATCGCCGTACGAACGAACCTGTCACAGCACCCGTCGAATAGGAGCCCGGTCCTCCATTGATGATACATTAGCAGCCATTAGATGGCTGCCCGGTAAGGAGTTAGAATCATGCGCGTCGAAATCAGTCACAAATTTATTATCGGTTTCATGGTCGTGGTTGTCGCAGGCATTCTCGTCAACCAGGCGGTTCCTTATATCGAGGCAATACAGCCAGAGTTCCAGCAGGTCTTTTCCATTTTTTGCTCTCTGGTGGTCGGCCTGATAATCGGCGCACTCTTTTCCCGGGCGTTCACTGCAAATATTCGCCGGTTGACCTCGGCTGGTGACCGAATCAGTCGAGGGGACCTGTCTGAAGAGATTAAGCTGAAGGAAGGCAGTTTCCCGGACGAAACCAGCGATCTGGCAAAGGCCATGAATCACATTCAGAAGAGCCTGCGTGCCTTAGTCGGCGATATCCGCGGCATCGCCTTCCGGGTTGCCGGCTCAGCGCAAAATCTTTCCGGAACCTCGCTGGAGATGTCTGCTTCGTCTCAAGAAGTTGCCAGAACCGTTGACCAGATCAGCAAAGGCGCTGAAACTCAGGCGGAGATGGTGGAGAAATCGAACCGACTCTTTAAAGAAGTGGCGATGTCGATCAACCTGGTCGCGGCTTCGGCAAAGAAAGTCGCTGAATCAGCTCACCAAACCGTGGAAGCTGCCAATAGCGGCAGTGAACTGGCTGGTGCCAGTCTCGGCAGCATTCGTCAAGTCCTTGCCGAAGTGGAGAGCAGCGACCAGCAGATGGTAACCTTCATCGTCCGGTTGCAGAAAATCAGCACCTTCGTTGAAGTCATCAACGGCATTGCCCAGAAAACCAATCTGCTCGCCCTTAACGCAACAATCGAAGCGGCACGAGCCGGAGAATACGGTCACGGTTTTGCTGTGGTTGCAGACGAGATCCGGAAATTAGCTGATTCGACCACCATCTCTGCCGACGAGATAACCAGTCTGGTGGAGGAGATCCGTGACGAAGGCCAACGGGTGCAGTCTTCGATGACCCAGGTTATCGAGGAAATGAAGAGCAGTCGCGAGGCAGTCGACCGGACCGACCAGACGTTCACGGTAATTACTCAGAAGGCCGAGGGGACCCGAGCCAAAGCCAACAGTATCGCTGAGTTGTCGGAACAGCAGATCTCCAGTGCCGAACGAATCACCCAGGCAATTGATGAGATTGACAGGGTGGTATCTGACAACGCAGCAGCGACCGAACAAGTCTCTGCGGTCACCCAGGAGCAATCCGCCTCCATGGAGGAGTTGGCCCTGTCGGCCAAAGACCTCTCCACCATGTCGGAGGCAATGCTCCAGATCGTCAAGCAATTCAAACTGGTCAAAGAGGAGAAGGTCTGATTTATGGCCTTGACCCTGATCTTTACACTCGCCGAAGAGGTTTACGGCCTGGAAATAGATGCCATTCAGGAGATAGTCGAAGACCTTTCTCTGCACTATGTGCCGCGCACCGAGGGGGTTCTCACTGGAGCCATCAATTTTCACGGACAGATCCTCGCAGTGATCGATCTTCCGGCTCTGCTCGGTTTCACGGGAGAAAAGCGCGACCATCGACATGTGGTTCTCACTCCGGCGTTCAAAGCCCTGGCATTAACAGTCAGCTGTATCGAAAGAATTGTCGAACTGGACCTTTCAGATCTAGAGCCGATTTCGGCAAATTCCGAGAACAAGGCAATTCGCGGCGTAATCAACCTGGACGAGATAGTGGTCAACCTGCTTGATACGGATGAAGTATTTAACCGACTAGAGAATATTTATGCTGAAGCTGAATAGGAGAAATTTATGGCCTTGCGAGTGATGGTTGTCGATGATGCGCTTTTTATGCGCAATATGCTTAAGGACATCTTTGTCCGAGCAGGTTATGACGTAATCGCCGAAGCGGAAAATGGTGAAATGGCTCTGCAACTCTACCAGGAAACCAAACCGGATCTGGTGACTATGGACATTGTCATGCCCAAGAAGAGTGGCATCGAGGCATTGCAGGATATTATAGCCGAGGACCCGGAAGCCTGCGTGGTGATGGTCAGCGCCCTTGGTCAGGATTCACTGGTCCTCGATGCGGTTGAATCAGGTGCAAAAGATTTTATCGTTAAACCGTTCAAGGAAGATAAAGTCCTCGAAATCGTCAAACGGATTACAGGCCACATCTAAAAAGCCTCCGGAAACTGTTATGGACATGTCCCAATACCGGGATCTTTTCTTAAGCGAAACCCGGGAACACATCAACAACCTCAATAAACTGGTCGTCACCCTGGAGCAAGAACCTGGCAACAGGGAAACGATTGACGACCTGTTCCGTGAGGCGCACTCGATCAAGGGCATGGCAGCAACCATGGGCTTTGATCGCACAGCGCAGCTGTCCCATCATCTTGAGGGACTTCTTGACGGCTTTCGCACCACAGGCGAAGTACCCTCCACGACAATCGATTATCTCCTGGCCGGAATCGACCTCCTTGAAAGCCTCCTTGACGACCTGCAGGCCGGTCAGCCAGAAAGAGAGACCGACGGCTTCATAAGTGAAACGCCTCTGAAGGTTGAAATAGTAGAGGACAGCCTGGAAGAACCTTTCACCGCTGCTGATATTGAGGGAGTGCTTGAAGAAATCACACCCGTGGCAGAGGCAGATTCGGAGTCTGAACTGGAGACAACCACTGACGTTAAAGTGGATTCAGATATTCCCAAAGAAGAGCCCGCCCTAGAAAATACGGAGGCTTTTCAAGTCCTTGTCGATCTGGCTGAAGACACCCCGGCGGCGGCAGCCCGCTGCATCCTGATTCTGCGCGAACTGGAAAAATCCGGTGAGCTGATATCGAGCAAACCGGACCTGGCTGAATTGCGCGGGGGTGCACCCTGCCAGCAGGTCCAGGCCTGGTTACGCACCTCGCTGACCAAGGAGAATATTGAGGAAGCCCTGCGGCAGATCAGTGGAGTCGTTAAGGTTCGTTTTATCGAGGACCGGCGCAAGGATGAAAACCGCAGGCGCGATGAGGACGTTCGCACCATTCGCGTCCGCACCGATTTGCTTGACCAGTTTGTTAACCTGACTGGAGAACTGATCACTAATCGTCATATGCTTAATACGGCAACAAACGGACGCGACTGGGAGAATCTGACTCAGACACTCGGCCAAACCAGACGATTGATCGACGATCTGCATCACCATGTTCTCCAGGCTCGCCTGATGCCGTTAGAAAACATTACCGGGCGTCTGCCACGCATTGTCCGCGACTTAAGCCGTAAAACTGGCAAAAAAGCCTCTCTGCGCCTGACTGGCACCAATATCCGTATTGATCGCGCGATTCTTGAGGAACTTACTGACCCTCTGGTACACCTAGTGCGCAACGCCGTGGATCATGGCATTGAAAAAGATGGCGTTGTTACGGTTTCTGCCCGTCGTGAAAAAGACCTGGTTCTGGTTGAGGTCGCCGATGACGGCAAAGGTATGGACCCTGATCTAATTCGCCAGAAGGCTGTCGATCGTACTTTAATGACGACTTCACAGGCAGCCAAGTTAAGCGACCATGATGCCTTGATGCTGGTTTGCCAGCCAGGCTTCTCCACCGTGGAAAAGGTTACAGAGACCTCCGGCCGTGGCGTAGGTATGGATGTGGTTAAGTCCGCAATCAGCAAGCTCGGCGGAACTCTGAAAATTATTTCTGCACCCGGTGAGGGAACCCGCTTCCAGATGCGGCTGCCACTCTCCATTGCCATCATCAAAATCCTGTTGGTCAGTTGTGCCGGGCACCACCTGGCCATCCCCATCACCCGTGTCCAGAGAACTTTGGATCTACCAACCAGCGAAATACAGAGGTCTGGGGGAAAAAGGGTATTTCGTCTCGATGAAGAAGATGTCAGCCTCTACTCACTTACCGCAGCTCTTGGCCTGCCGGAAGTCCCTGCAGGAGAAATCACCTGGGTGGTTCTGACCGAAGTACAGGGTCGGCGTATCGGCCTGCAAATAGACCACTTTCTTGGCCATCGTGAGGCTTTTGTTAAAAGCCTCGGATTCCCCCTGAACCTCTTGACAGGCCTGAGCGGTGCTACCATAGAAGGTGACGGTCAAGTCGTTTTCATTGTCGACCCACAATCTTTGCTTGAGAACCACCAACTTTTGGCAAACGATTGATCCAGGAGGATTTGATGCCCTTTCGTGAACTGAACAACGTCCAGCTGGACACCTTGAAAGAGCTCAGCAATATAGGTATGGGACATGCTGCAACGGCCCTTTCACAGATGATCGGCCAACCCGTATACCTGCGGGTCCCGCATGTCACGATCACCGAAATCAGCCAGGTCCCGGAGCATCTCGGCGGTGCCGAAAAGCTGATGGTCGGCATCACCCTACAGATTCTCGGCGATGCCCGCGGCAGTATCATGTTGCTCTTCCCCGAGGAGAGTGCCCATCTCCTGCTCTGCAGCCTGCTTGGCCAGCAGGAGAAAAAGCTGGTCTTGAACGAGATGTCTGAATCTGCCTTGAAAGAAGTCGGTAATATCCTCGCCTCGGCATACCTCAGCGCCCTGGGCAACCTGCTTAATAAATCATTGATTCCCTCGGTGCCTCTGCTTGCCTATGACATGGCCGGAGCTGTGGTCGATTATGTTCTGATCGACCTGAGCCAGTCCAGTGATCTGGCCATGATTGTAGAAACCGATTTTACCGGCAGCCCGGACCAGGATTTTGCCATCAAGGGGCACTTCTTTCTGCTGCCCGACCCGGCAACCCTCGATATTTTCCTTGATGCTGTCGGAGGGTCTCATGACTGATCGGGTCAGTATCGCACAGGCTCGCATCGATCAGGCTCCGGTGATTCTCAAAGCTTACGGCCTCGGTTCTTGTCTCGCCGTAGCTCTTTATGATCCGGAAACCGGGATCGGCGGGCTTGGCCATATGCTTTTACCTTGCCGGCCGGCAAAGAATCCGCTCGGCTCGGAAGGCAAATATGTCGACGCCGGCATTTGTCAGATGGTGGATGAACTGGTGCGGGCAGGAGCAAACCGGAAAGGTCTGGTAGCCAGGATAAGCGGCGGTGCCAACATGTTCGAGACAGCATATCAAACGTTGATCAACAGTATCGGCTCCCGCAACGCCAGGAGTGCACGGGAGACCCTTGCCGGGTTGAACATCCCCCTGGTCGGCGAGGAGGTTGGCGGCAACCGGGGCCGCACGGTTGAGTTTGATCTTGCCTCCGGAAACATGATGGTTTACTGTGCCCGTGAAGTTGAACAAGTGTCCATTTAGCCGATTCTTCAGGAGTTTTCAATGATAAAACGGAGCCTTTTCTCTGCATTGTGCCTTGGTTTTTTTCTGGCAACCATAACGACTTCTGCATGGGCCGTGGCTCTCAGCGATGTTATTCATACCCTGGAGACACCGTTTCAAACCGAAACAGCTGAAGAATTAAGGATCAACGATTATTCAGCCGACTTTTTTCAGGAATCGAAGATCGCTTCCCTCAACCGATTGCAACGTGCAAATGGTCGTGTTGAGGTTTCTTTCAATTATCAACGCCCGCAAACAGTACCAGGTGTCATGTTCCGCTGGCAGTACGACCAGCCCACCACTCAGGAGATCGTATCTGATGGTGAGACTTTGTGGGTTTATCTGCCGGAGAACAACCAGGTAATCCAATCAAATATCGAAATGATCAACAAGTCCCGCCAGAGTGACCCCATGACCTTTCTCACCGGGCTCGGCAACCTCTCCCGGGATTTCCAGATCAACTGGGCCACGCCGAACACCGATATCGATGGCAACTATGTTCTGGATCTGACTCCGCGCCGAGTCTCCTCGTTGATAAACCGATTGGTCATCGTGGTCGACCGCTTTGCCGTTGAGGCTTACCAGAATCGCGATCTTGAGGATAATTCACCTCAAGATCCCAGGCTTGCACCTCGTGATCCCAGGCTTGCACCTCAAGATCCCAGGCTGTCATCTCAGGATCCCAGGCTGGCACCACCTTCCAGGAGAGGCGATTTTGCCTTTCCCGGCTACGGGGGTGAGCTAAACGGCCTCTGGTTCCCGATCATGTCAACTACGGTTTATGATCCCAACGGCAACAGCACCATCATCGAATTCAGCAACCTGCGAGTCAACTTCGGCATCTCGAAGATGTCGTTTAACTTCATTATGCCAGCGGGCGTCCAAGTGGTCAGGCCGACTGGTCAGGAAATGGGATTCTAAGCCTTTCTTTAAGATACATTTCCTTCTAAACGATACATTTCTCTTCTAAACAATGGCCTCCTGGTTTAATCACCGGGTGGCCTTTCTTAATGATCAGGTTCAGTCATAATTTTGCATTTGCCCAAATTACTCCCACTAGACAATGCAGGCTGATTTTTAATATGCCTTCTTCTTTGACCTCACCTTGTAACCGGGTATAATTAGCAATATTTTATTTGTGAAGGTCTCTGGAAAACGGGGGAAATACCAATGGCAATACAGGTAGTAGATATCATTGTAGAGAGAAAAGGGATGATCCTGTTGATCAAAAGGGGTGATTTCTGGATATTGCCCGGAGGAGAGATTGAGCAGGGTGAAGACGAAATGCAGTGTCTGCAAGAAGTTGTTGCCAGAGAAATGAATGACCGAGTCGATTGTATTTTTAGAAAACTTGAGAAAACAATCAAAGGTGTTTCACCGGTCAGACCGGGTGAAGTAGAAGTTTCAGTCTACGTCGGCGATATTATCAGCGAAAAGATGTCTGACGGGAAGGATTGTAATGCACATTGGTTCAGCAGAGACAGCCTTTCTGCAATAAGGCTGTCCAACATCACCTAAGACGTATTGAAGCATTATTATGCTGAAAGCAGGGTGGCGTAAGAATACTAAAAGGAGGCGCTCCACAAACCACGACTGCCGAGACGAAAATATCCCTCTTATTGATCACTGTAAATCGGAGGCTAAAATTATGGCCACCTGGCTTGACCACCGGGTGGCCATTCTTACTTGGTTAAGGGGTTCGGGACACTGCCAGAAACCTGCAACCCTCTTCGGCCATTAGCAAGTCCCCATTCATAGAGACTCCTGTGAATTGCCAGGGGACAATGAATAATGCTGGCAAGATATTCTTTCAAGATTGTAATGAAGATTACAGTCACCGATCTCATGACCTGAGATAATGACCATAAGCCAAAATGTGGGTTGTTTGCGAATAGGATTCTATTTCAATCCCAACGCCATCAACCAGTAATTTCACTTAATCAAAGGAGGTACATCATGAAAAAACTTCTCATTCTTCTGTCGGCAATCTTTTTGGTCGTTTCACTTTCGGCCTGTGCAACTTCGGGTCCTGCAAACGGCGCAAAAGTCAAGTGTCCTGCTTGTGGCCATGAGTTTAATTATGTAGCACCAAGTGAGCTGCAATAACGGAAAGCTCGACAACCTGATCAGTGGGTGGTAATTCCGCCCCATCTCTGCAGACGGCACCCCCACCGGAAGGTGAGGGTGCCGTGCAGGGGCTTTACGGGATTATAAGCTCACTGAAGAGTTTACCATCTGAAATGATGGCGCTATTGACAACAAGGTCATTGGTGCAGAGGTTTTCTATCCCAGGTTAGTTCCCCGCAAGCCTTGCGATTCAAATAAATTATGACAAATACAGTTGACAATCACAAGATCCTATGGTTTCCTTTACTTAACAAAACAAACAGAACGGTCTGTTTGTTAAAACTTTCGATGATATAAGGAGGATGACATGAAAAATGTAGCATTGATTCTGGCGGCTCTTTTCCTGACGGTAACTCTCTCAGCCTGTGCGACTTCGGGCCCTGCGAACGGCGCGAAAGTCAAGTGCCCTGCTTGTGGTCATGAGTTTAATTACGTGGCACCAAGTGAGTTGCAATAACAAAGCAGACAACCTGATAATGAGGCAGCAACCAAACTTTACGTAGTGTACAAAACAACAAGGGGCAGCCTCCGCTGCCCCTTAACTTTTTCTTGAATTTTTCAATCAGCTCAGTCAAACCGGAGATCAAAGTGACAAAAAAAGGAGATCAAACTCGCAGCAAAATCCTGGATGAGGCCACTCGGGTGTTTAATCGCAAGGGCTTTGCAGCGACTAGTGTCAACGATATCCTGAAGGCTTCCGGGACCACTAAAGGCAACCTTTACTTTCATTTCTCCAACAAGGGAGAAATTGGCCTTGAGGTGCTTAAACGGGAGAAACAGGCCTTTATAAGCTTTCTCGATGACGTGTTGAATGAAGGATCTCCCGGTCAGGGGCTGGATAATTTCTTCAAAGCGGCCCTGGAAAAACACCGTCAGCAGGATTTTATTGGCGGATGTATCTTTGGTAATACAGCTCTGGAAGCGAGCGACACCTCGCCTGAACTCGCCGCATTTGTTGCCAGCGTCTTTGACGACTGGGTCACGAAAATCGCACAGAATGTCGAGCTGGCCCAGCGTGCCGGGCAAATTCGCAAGGACGTTCCTGCGCGAGACCTCGCGGAGATGATCGTCTCTACGGTTGAGGGCGGCATCATGCAAACTCGCCTGTTGAAATCCGAAAAACCCCTTCAACACTCACTGAATACACTTCAAAAAATCCTCGAACTTAGAGTCTGAAATAAAAAAGAAGCCAGACATGGGAGAATAAATCATGGAATTTTTCACGGCATTCAACAAATTTTTGGATATTCTTCAAGTCGAGATTGATTCCTAAAGCGTGTAAACAGGAAACGGTAAGAAAAATTATGGACCGACGACTCTGGTACATCAAAAATGCAGCGATCTTCTCCTGGCTCGAAGAAGAAGAGTTGGAGAATCTGGCCATGCGCAGTGAGATGACTTCCTGCAAACGTAATACACGGCTGTTCTTTGCTGAAGAGCCAAGTGACAACATCTACCTGGTTAAAGAGGGCCGGATCAAATTGCTGCGGGCTAATGCTGGTGGTCGTGAGATGATTCTGGATATTCTCGGTCCTGGCGAAATTTTTGGTGAACTGGCGCTGGTTGACGAAGAATTCAGATCACACAGTGCAGAAGCAATTGATGATGCGATGGTCTGTATAATCAGCCGTGGCGATTTTGAAGACATTCTGCAGCGTCACCCTGAAATGACTCTTCGGGTCCTCAAACTGATCGGTCTACGATGTCGAGAGCTCGAAATGCGTCTTGAAGATCTGGTTTTTCAGCCATTGGCTGGCAGGTTGGCACTCGGACTTTTGTGGCAGGCTCAGCGTCACGGGGTGACTGAAGCTGACGGTGGGATTCGCATCCCCTTGACTCAAACAGACCTGGCTAACCTGATCGGCGCTTCCCGTGAGGCCGTTGCTGAACAACTGAAAGAAATGAGAGTGCTGGGATTGATTAAAACCTCATACCGCAGTATCAGGCTGACTGATCTGGAGGGCCTGAAAAAGTTTTTTGCAAAGATTTCCATTGGATCAGCAACTATTTAGACATCAATGTAAGCGGGATTACAGTTTGAACCCGCCCTCTGGATGATAATGGTTTAAACGAGAGACAAAGCCCTGTGCATGACGGCCGAGCATATAGTGTTTCACTGGCGGGAAAGAGATCACAGCGTAAGGTTGAAAGCCAGGATGTCAGGACAAACTAAGCCAAGGTTCCCGTACATAGAGAGGAATCACTTTCCACAAACAGGAGGAGATCATGAAAAGAGGGTTATTAGTCGCACTGATTATGACAATCGCACTATTGTTGAGCACCCCCGGGCTGATACTGGCTGGAGGGGGATCAATGCCATCCGCAGAAGGTCAGGCTGTTTATGACTACATCACCAAAGCTAATCCCTACCAGAACTGGTCTCTCTCCCCCGGTAAAGATAAATTTTACAAAGGAAAGCATCCACATGGTGCGCTGCTTACCAGTTATGTCAACGATGTCGCACTCAAGGGG
>JAUWTX010000204.1 GCA_030614505.1 Desulfuromonadales bacterium | reverse complement strand
ATAAGCAGCTGTCTGGTTTGAAAATTATGATGGTTGGCGACGGCATCAATGATGCCCCGGCGCTCTCCTCGGCCGATGTCGGCTGTGCCATGGCCGGCGGCACCGATATTGCCCTGGAAACATCCGACTTGGTCCTTACCAAACCTGACCTTGGCCGTCTTTATGAAGCGATTTTTATCGCCCGCAAGACGTTGCAGGTTATCAAACAGAATCTTTTTTGGGCGTTTGCCTACAATTTTATAACCATCCCCCTGGCAGCAAGCGGCCAATTAGCTCCTGTCTGGGCGGCTGTGACCATGGCAAGCAGTTCCCTACTAGTCGTTGGCAATTCACTGCGACTTGGCAGACTGGTCCATCGTACGCTTTCTATTACTAAACAGTCGACTATTGCCAAACAGTCGATAAACGATTAATGTTCTACAATGTTTAAATCGACTGTCATACTGATCTTGCTCTCACTCTGCATCGGCACCGGTGCCTGGCTGTTCTTTGTCTGGACAGTCAAACGTGGTGATTTCGACGATGTCGAGGGGCCAAAATATCGCATGCTTGATGACGAGGAGGGCACACCTCCCGTCCAGGAATCATCATCCAAAGGAGAGAACCATGAGAAATAATCTGTTCCGAACCACCTTTGCTACCCTCTTCGCTTGCTGCCTTCTGAGCCTCTCAGTTTCGGCTTTTGCCACAGAAATCCGCATGGAGAAGGCAATGCCTGAAGGGGGCAAGGCCGTGCTCACTTTTGATACCGACCGGTTGCTTACAATGACCGAAACACCATTTACCGTAGAACTGATTGGCGGCACAGGTAAAATCCTTGCAGATGCTAACGTCAGCTTGCGCCTGATAATGCCGGCTATGTCCATGCCACCTAACAGACCGAAGGCCCTCTGGCTTGAAGATGCCTATCACGGACAAGCTGTCTTCACCATGGGTGGTGAATGGAATGCCATTATGCTTATCCAGCGCCCCGGACATGATCTGGTTGACCTGATCTTCAAACTCGGACAGGTCCAGATGAAATGAGCGGTTCTCTCATCTCAATGGCCTTCATCACCGGCCTGATGGGATTCGGCCACTGCGTCGGTATGTGCGGTGGCCTGGTAGGAGCTCTGTCGCTTTCTGAAGTTGGTCAAAAAGGCGGCTGGCTCTTCCACCTGCTCTACAATACCGGCCGCATCACCACCTATACCTTCATAGGCGCTGTGGTTGGCTGGCTCGGGTCGGCCATGGCCTACACCGACCAGTTCAAACTGGTCACCCGATCGTTGCTGCTGGCCTCGGACCTGTTCATCATCCTGGTCGGCTTGGGAACTGCCGGCCTGTTCTCCTGGTTGAACGCTTCGAAGCTCGACTTCCCCGGGCCAATGCAAGCAATGACTGCCGCTGTACACGGCCTGCGCAAACTCCCGCCAGCTCTGGCGGCCCTTCCCCTTGGTTTAATGTTCGGCTTCATCCCCTGTGGCTACCTTTACGCTGTAGCGATCACCGCCGCCCAGAGCGCTGAGGTCACCACCGGCGCTCTGATGCTTCTGGCCTTCGGGCTGGGGACAGCGCCATCCCTGCTCTTTGTCGGTGGCACAACTCACTGGTTGAGTGGTAGAGCCCGCACCTGGATGCTACGCATCGCTGGCCTGCTCGTCGCCGGCATGGGTGTTATCAACCTCTTCAAGCACCTGCGCATGATGGGTTGGTTCGCCTGATCCAGAAGACTGTTTAGAAGATTACGCTTTCGGTGGTTTATAGAGCTTTGGTGGCGGGAGCTTATGTTGCCAGAAGCGTTTAGCAAGCCACAGGCAAATCAGGTAGAGTAAAGCTAAAGGGGTATAACGGAAGAGGAAGGTCACCATCAGTGACGTTTCAATATCAAGCCCAACGAGAGTATAAAAAGCGACAATCATGTAGGGAAACAGCGGGATGGCTGCCAGCTCTTTCCAGCGGTACTTATAACGCCACAACATGTGTAATTGCAGCAAAATATAGGCTGGTATCGATGCAATAGTCAGAAAAAAAACAATATCGAATAGAGCGCCGTATTTTTTCGGTGACGGGTCATATAGGAAATCCATCTTGCGTCGTTCAGTTTTGATTAAAGATTCGACCCATGCCGCCGGCTTCCTTGGTTCAACAGCAGCAACGCCCTGCCATGTCACATCCGCTTTTTTAGTTGTCCGATAAATTTCCCGCCACTTCTCATCCAGGACTATCACCTGAACGGCATCAATATGGGTCGGGTTCGTATATCCGACCCAGACCAATGCCTTTCCAGTGCCGACAGCATGGAGAGCCGCCGGATTCTTGATTGCCCCCACATCCAGAACCGCACCATCACGCATGGCAATCGCCTGGAAACGCAAAGAGATGTCACTCTCATAATGAACCAGAACATACAACATGTCTTCGCTACCGAGTGTCGATCCAACCTCAGGATCCATGGTAACCAGTTTAACCAGGATATTATCCGTCGATTGCGCAAGAGAGGAGGGGCCACAAAGGCAAATAAGGAATAGAGTAATTACAGAGAACGTGTTTTTTAGATAAGTCATTGTTATTTTACTGGCAAGAGGCATAAAAAAATGTTCCAAAAGAGATGTAAAGTATACCTCAAAAGCTGGCAAGCGTCCTCAAATATTATCCTCTGACAAACTGCTAAACACAGCGTCTTCTGAATAATGCTAGAATGTTCTCAAAGGAGACGCATTATGTATCCATTAAAATCATTTTGGCTGACATTGATAATATTACTCTTACTCTTACCGATGGCGGCAATGGCCGACGACAGGAGCAATAATATGTCGAACAACAAGGAAAATCTCGCCAAGGCAACTCTTGCCGGGGGCTGTTTCTGGTGTATGGAACCCCCATTCGACAAACTCAACGGAGTTGTTGCAACCATCTCCGGGTATACCGGCGGCCATAAAAATAACCCGACTTATCAGGAAGTTTCATCTGGGACAACCGGCCATACCGAAGCCTTGCAGGTAACTTATGATCCACAGAAGATCAGTTACCCACAACTTCTGGAGGTCTTCTGGCGTAACATTAATCCGGTTGACTCGGATGGCCAGTTCGTTGACCGCGGTTCGCAGTATCGTCCAGCTATCTTCTATCACGATGAAGAGCAGAAGCAACTTGCCGAGGAATCGCGAAACAAACTGGAGACATCGGGTCGCTTCAAGAGCCAAATAACAACCGAAATCGTACCGTTGGATACTTTTTATCCGGCAGAAGATTATCATCAGGACTATTACCAGAAGAGTCCGGTTCGATATAAATTCTACCGCTACAACTCAGGCAGAGATCAATTTCTTAAAAAAGTATGGGGCGACGAAAAAGGATGACCGATCTCTCTCTGCTCGATCACCCCATCATCAGCCAACGTTACTTCTTCCCTCGCGCGGAGGCAATCCCTCAGCCATTATGGGTCGACTGCGGTGACGTACGCCTAGCCTGTTCCTACCACGAAATAGACGCCAAAGCGCACACTCTTGTCCATTTTCATGGCAACGGTGAAGTTGTCGCTGACTATCTTGATGGCTTCCCGGAACTGATTGGGCGTATGGGCTTCAACTGTTTTCTCGCTGAATTCAGAGGCTATGGTGGTTCCACAGGGACCCCCCAACTCGGCAGGATGCTTGAGGATGTTCAAAACACCATAGAGGCTATCGGGCAGCCTCAGGACAAATTGATTTTGTTTGGTCGTTCCGTAGGTTCACTCTTTGCGATTAAGGCAGTGGAACTCTTTCCTGACGTCGCCGGTCTGATCCTGGAGAGCGCCATTGCCGACCCGTTGGAGAGACTTTTGTTGCGGGTACATCCGGAAGAGTTGGGGACAACCCCCTCCGGATTCGCTGCGACTGTCACACAGGCCATGAATATTCAGCAAAGGATGGAACATTTTACAAAGCCGACCCTGATTCTACACACTCGCCATGACGGCCTGATTGACGCCAGCCACGCAGAACGACTCGCCAACTGGTGTGGCGGTCCGGTCCGTCTTGAAATCTTCCCGCAGGGCAACCACAATGACATCATGTTTGTAAATGGCCCACAATACTTTGCTCTGATCAACGAGTTTCTTGATTCATTGCAGAGCTAGGAGACTGTCGAGCTATCCATGATCCGGCTGCGAATCCGGCTGTTTGGCCCATATTTCAGCTCCTTTTCGACCAATAACTCCGGCTATTACTCTCAAACGAGCCAAAACCTGGTCTCAAACTTCCGGATTTTAGCTTCGGCACGAATAGTCCGACAGCCTCATGGAATCTGGTAATACTTTGTCTATCTCTATTCCTTTAGGAAAAGAGAAAACCGTACGAGCAGGTTGACGAATGATATTCTTGCGTTAACTTTTACCTGAATCCGTGAGTAACCGACAGATTCATATCCGGCAAAAGCCAAGGAGAATAGCTCATGTCTGAAAATGATTGTCTGAATCCTGAAGAACACTGTGAATTGCATATGTGCCAATTAAAAGCAACGATACTTAACGAGGAGATCAACAAGCTTTATGAGAACCCGAAATT
>JAUWTX010000156.1 GCA_030614505.1 Desulfuromonadales bacterium | reverse complement strand
CGGCTGCAAATTCTTCGGCGGATACCCCATCACACCTTCGACCGAAGTGGCCGAAGAGATGTCCGAACTGCTGCCTACAGTAGGCGGCAAGTTTATTCAGATGGAAGACGAAATCGGTGCCATGGCATCGGTTATCGGTGCTTCCCTGGCCGGCGCCAAGGCCCTGACAGCAACTTCCGGTCCTGGCGTCTCCCTTAAACAGGAACTGATCGGCTATGCCTGCATCGCCGAAACCCCCTGTGTCATCATCAACGTCATGCGTGGCGGTCCCTCTACAGGTATGCCGACCGGCCCTGGACAGTCTGATGTCATGCAAGCCAAGTGGGGCACACATGGTGACCATGCCGCCATCGCGCTAGTCCCTGAGTCTATTCAGGAGATCTTCGAAGAGACAGTTCGGGCCTTCAACCTGGCTGAGAAGTTCCGTATGCCGGTACAGGTTCTGTTCGATGAAATCGTCGGCCACATGCGTGAGCGCATTGTATTCCCTGAACCAGGTGAACTGGAAATCATTGATCGTGAAGCTCCGACCGTCGGCCCTGACGAATACAAGCCCTTCGATTCAACCAAGGGCATGGTTCCACCCTTGGCAGAATTCGGTTCCGAGTACAAGTTTCACGTCACCGGCTTGAATAAAGCCGCAGACGGCTTCCCAACCACTAAAGCCGAACTGGTAGACGCCGAAGAGCGCCGCCAGGTTGACAAGGTAGAGTGTGAAGAAGCCCGTGCTTATATCGAGAAGAACGAAGAGTTCATGCTCGATGATGCCGATGTTGTTCTCTGGGCTTATGGCTCCAGTGCCCGTTCCGCCCGCTATGCGGTCAACGAACTACGCAAGGAAGGCATCAAGGCCGGTCTGTTCCGTCCACTCACCCTCTGGCCCTTCCCGGAAAAACGCACTTCAGAACTGGCCGAGCAGGCCAAGGCAATCATCGTTCCGGAAATGAATCTCGGGCAGATGATTGTTGAAGTCGATCGTGTTGCCCAAGGCAGATGCACGATCGATGGTGTCCATCGGGTTGACGGCGACCCACTCAACCCCGGACAGATCATAGCCAAAGTGAAGGAGGTCATCTAATGGCTTACGATTATGAAAGCTCAATCCGCCCCGGCAAGCTCCCGCACATCTGGTGCCCCGGTTGCGGTCATGGCATTGTCATGAAAGGCCTGATCCGGGCTATGGATGCCTGTGAACTGGATCGGAAAAACACTGCTATCGTCTCCGGCATAGGCTGCGCCAGCCGCCTCCCCGGCTACCTTGATGCCTGCACCCTGCACACCGCCCATGGCCGTGCAGCAGCCTTTGCAACCGGTGTCAAGATGGTCAAGCCTGAAATGACTGTCATCTGCGTTGGCGGCGACGGCGACGGCACTGCAATCGGCGGCAACCACTTCATCCATGCCTGTCGTCGCAATATCGACCTGACCTACGTCATCATGAATAACTACATCTACGGTATGACTGGCGGCCAGTTCTCTCCCTGCACTCCAACCGGCATGCTGGCTTCTACTACGCCTTACGGCAACCCGGACCCGGTTTTCGACATCAGCAAGCTGGCTATTGGAGCAGGTGCAACCTTTGTTGCCCGCACCACAGCAATGCACCCACGTCAAATTGACAAACTGATCACCCAGGGTATCAAGCACAAGGGCATGTCAATAATTGAGGTTCTGGACGACTGCCCGACCAGTTACGGCCGGCGCAACAAGTTCCGTTCCGTTATCGATATGATGAAGCGGCTTAAAGCTGACGCAGTTCCTGTTAAGGCTGCAGCCAAGATGACCCCGGAGCAGCTTGAAGGCAAGTTCCTGACCGGTGTTCTCTATCATGATACTGAGTTGCCAGAGTACTGCGAGCAATACGATGCATTAATCAAAAAGGTGCAAGAAAGCGCCTGATCACTTGTAAAAAGGAGATTGAACCATGGCAGAACGTTATGAGATTCGGTTTTCCGGCGCCGGTGGTCAAGGCCTGATCACAGCCGGTATTATTCTTGCCGAAGCAGCCGCAATTATTGAGGGCAAGCATGCCCTGCAGTCCCAGAGCTACGGTCCTGAGGCCCGCGGCGGCGCTTCCAAATCCGAGGTCATCATCTCTGATGGCCCGATCGATTACCCAAAAGCGACAATTGTTGACGCATGCCTGGCGATGACCCAGGAAGCTGCTGACAAGTACGCAGTCGGCATCAAGAAGGGCGGTCTGTTACTGATTGACGCTGATTTCGTCAAAACAGCTCCCGAAGGCGATTTCACAGTCTATCGCCTGCCGATCATGCGTATGGCCAAGGAAGACATCGGCCGTGAGATCGTGGCCAACGTTATCGCATTGTCCGCCGTTATCGGCATGACTGGCGTTGTTTCGAGAGAAGCTGGTGAAGAAGCTGTTGTCCGGCGTGTACCGCCAGCTTTCAAAGATCTCAACAAGAAAGCCTACAGCTTGGGCTATGAAAAAGGCAAAGAGTTGGTCAACTAAGCCAAACTCAGAAAAGTACGTAAAAAAAGCCCGGCAGATGATCTGCCGGGCTTTTTTAGTCGATAGGGACATTTAAAAAGGGGACACGTAACAAAGTACGTGTCCCCTTTTTAAATGTCCCCTTTTGGTTCACTGGTTTACTTATCCGTCAACCCTCTTCCTCACGGATACATTGTTCAGCCAATGCCACAGCTTCCGGTGTGCCAATAAAAACCGGCGAAAGCAACTCAACACTGTCTGGCTCAATATCAAGGATCTTCCGTCGGCCATCCGAGGCAGCACCACCGGCCTGTTCAATCAGATAAGCCATGGGGTTGAGCTCAAAAAGCAGACGTAATTTACCAGACGGTGCATCGGTGAGATGCGGATACATGAACACCCCACCACGCTTGATAAGAATTTGATTGATATCGGGAACAAAACCACCTGAATAGCGTAGTTTGGTACCACTCTCCTCCAGGGCACGGGCAAACTTTTCCGTTCCAGCAGTGTACTTGCTGCGCAGGCCACCAGGTGAGTAAATCTTGGCCGGGCCAGCCATACGGATGTTCTCGTAGTTGATAGTGTATTCCATCAAACTGTTCATGCCGAATTCATGAACGCCATTGCCGGTTGAATAGACGAGAGTCGTACGTGGGCCGTAGAGGATATACATTGCCGCCACCTGGTTACGACCTGGCTGTAGAAGATTACTGCCCTTGTAGATGGAGACAATGGTTCCAACGGCAAGGTTTACATCCACCAGCGACGAACCGTCGAGCGGATCAAAGGCCACCGAGAACTTATCTTCGTTCTCGGGGTCAATAGGGACGATCTCACCGCTCTCTTCTGAGACAAGGTTGGCAACAACCTCCGAATGAGCCAGTCTTTTGGTAATAATCCGGTCGGAGAGAACATCGAGAGCTAATTGTTCTTCGCCGTACAGGTTCGAAGTCCCGGCCATACCGAGCTCACCGGTACGAATCGCGTTGATAATGTATTTAGACGCATCTGCGATCTCACAGATCAGGCGGGTCAGGTCGCGATCCTCGTCATGCTCACGTAGATGGCGGCGCAGATCTATGTGTAATGGTGTCGACTCATAATCGTTCATCACTTACTCCTCATACATGGGCTGATGTTGCAAACCGCGTCAGTCTAGACCAAAACCACAGAAGGGGCAAGCCCAGGAGTCCAAAGAGCTCACAAGCATTTATGATTATTACCAACTTCTTGACGGTCTATTTAAAACTGGTACTATAAACGTGCAAGGATACTATTACTTTATGAAACGGGAGCAAGCCATGACCGACCAGGAAAAAGAGCAAGAGCAGACGACAGCTGAGACCGAGCCAACAGAGGCCAAAGAAACAGAGGAAAGCCATGAAGATCAACCATCTGAGCAGACTGACCGTCTGAAGGAGACTACCGAAAATATAAAGGAAACCTCTGAAAAGATCTGGGGGAGCACCAAACATGCCTGGAATACAGCAGCCTTCAAGGCGGTCCAGTACAAGAAACTGGTACAAATGAAAATCGACCAGTCGGCCTTACACAAAAAGATCAATGCGGCCCACGGTGATCTCGGAAAATTGATTGATGACTTACGTGAGGCTGGCAAAAAGAATATTTTAAATCTGGCCGAAGTAAAGCAAATCCTGACGAGGATTGATGAGTTTAAGGCTGAGTCAGCCGCCCTTGAAGAAGAAACTGAGCGGATCAGAACCGAAGACTCTCCTCAGGAAGAAGCACAGGAAGAGACTCCGAAAGAAGAAAAATCCGAATAAAACCTGTTACTACAGACCGGCCTGCCATTCAGCAAGAATGGCAGGCCAATCCAGTCCATAATCCTGATAAACAGCAGCAATCGCAGATTGCCACTCCTGCCGCTTCCCGAGCCTTTCCAGCAGTTCCGTCATTTTGTGCCATCCGAAGCTGTCAACCATGAAATAAACCAATGAATAGCTCTGTTCATAAGCCAGTCGGGCCTTGCTGTCAGGAAAACCGGCAATAGAGCCTATGAGATCACTCCAGCTGATCAGTCGGTCTGCTTCGATAGCTTCATGCAAGTGCACCAGTGGTGGAGAATATATACGGCGCCCTGCCAATTCAGCCAGACCTTCATTAAGCCAGACAGGTGTGAGCCGGTTTGCCATAAAATGTACTAGAACGTGTGAATATTCGTGGTAAAGCATTGCTGCCAAAGGATCCGTCATCCGGTGCATGCCGCCAAGCGGCAGGCGAATCTTGCCGTCATAAACAGCACCGGCCCAATCCGGAGAACTTGTTACTGCAGAAAAATCTCTACGAGTGTAGAGCAATACCGGTACTCTGACATCGGGGTAGTAATTCAGGTCAGAGCCTAACGCTGTGTATGCATCCTCGAGTGTCTCGAGAATAGCTGAAGCCAGGCTGTCAGCCTGATCACCATCGACAAAAGAAAGCTGAAAATGACCTCGTACTTCATGATCCATCTCCTGTTCAAGCAGCCATTCTCGTCGTACTTTCTCCAAAAGGTTGGCAACATCAGCACTATCAGCCAATTCATTTGACCTTGTCAGTGCATCCAGAGCCTCAGCCATACGACCCTCAGCATAATAGGCTCTACCCAGCAGGTGGTAAAGGTCGGCGTTTTGCGGGGCAATACCAAGCGCCTGGTCAAGCAGTGACGCTGCCTCAGCATACCGGCCTTGTTTAAACCAGGTCATCGCCTCACCCTGCCAGAAACGGACATCATCCATATTGTATCGACGACCTTCAAGAAAGGCCTCACGGGCGGAAGAAAACTCACTGGAAGAAAGCAACTGGTAGCCTCTACCAAGATAGGCAGTAGCAAGCAAGGCTGACATCTGGTCGGGGTTGAGAATTCTTGTTTCAAGGTCGTGAAGTAGCACTATTGCTTGTACGTATTCCTTCTGTTTCAGCAGGTTGATTGCTTCCTGAGTCTGTTGATCTGTCGACGCGCCACCCAAAGACGGCGTCATTAAAATCATGAGCATCAGGAGCAGAGCACTGCAGAGACAGCGGGTAAGAACCCTTCTCGGACAGAAACGCATCAGTTCAGGCAGACAGGTCATCATGAGGGCGACATCCCTGCTGCAGAATGTCCTGCATTTCGATGTGAACCAAGCGATTGCTGGCCAGACACTCCAGACAGGTAAGAGCCATAGGGCGG
>JAUWTX010000120.1 GCA_030614505.1 Desulfuromonadales bacterium | reverse complement strand
CAGCGTATCTACGACGCCACCAAGCGGTCTGCAGCAACAGCGGAGCTGGTCAACGGTGGTGACGGTGTGACCAAAACCGTCAACGGCATCCCCTTCCCGATCCCCAAGAGCGGTATCGAGGTTTTGTGGAATCACTTGCTGCGCTACCGCGGCGACGTAGCCTCACGCAAAATCGCCCAGGCGCCGATGACCCGCGGCGGTAGCTACACCCTGGTCAAGTTCGAGGACGAATTCAACTTGATCTATTCCCAGGAAGGCATGACCGAGGAAAAGCTCAGGAACCGCATCCTGTTGTTCAAACAGGAAGTCACCGCCCCGGCGCGTCTGGCCGGTAACGTACTGCTGGTGCACGAAACTCTCAACCAGGTCAAAGAACCACGTGCTGCGTGGGTCTACAACCCCGGCCAGCGGCGCGTGCGCCGTGCGCCGAATGTTGCCTACGACAACCCCGGCACCGCCGCTGACAGCCTGCGCACCTCTGACCAGTTCGACATGTTCAACGGTGCCCCTGATCGCTACGACTGGAAGCTGCTCGGCAAGAAGGAAATCTACATTCCCTACAACTCCTACAAGCTGCACAGCGATCAGCTGAAGTACAAGGACATCCTTTTCCCGCTGCACCTCAACCCCGAGAATCTGCGCTATGAACTGCACCGGGTCTGGGTAGTCGAAGCCACCCTGCGTGAGGGAGCCCGCCATCTCTACAAGCGGCGCACTTTATACATCGACGAGGACTCCTGGCAGATTATGGCCGCAGATATCTACGACAACCGCGACCAGCTCTGGCGCGTTTCTGAAGGTCACTCGATCGAGTACTACGAGGTGCCGACCTTCTGGACGACCCTCGAGGTCCATTACGACCTGCAGTCGGGCCGCTATCTCGCCCTCGGACTCGACAACGAGAGCAGCATGTACGACTACAGCATCAAGCGCTCTGACAAGGACTACACCCAGGGCGCGTTGCGTCGTGCTGGTCGGCGCTAGCCTGAAGTTCCCGTATCACCGACGGCCGGACCCGAACGGGTCCGGCCGTTTTTGCCTGAAACCATGACTTGGTTACCCGTGGGACCTTTCATCAGGAACACTAAGTATACACGTCCTCTTTCGCTACTTGCGACCTTGGCGTTTGTCGCGCTTGCCGGAGTTCTTCTGTTTGTTGTACCGACACAAGCCGAAGACACATCCGTCCCGGCGGCAATGGCGACAAAATCCTTGCTACTCGACATCCAGAAAGTAGACAGCACCCTGATCGCTGTTGGTGAATGGGGGCATATCCTGATCAGCGAGGATGATGGTGAGACCTGGCAGCAGGCGCAGGTGCCATGTCGGGCAACCCTAACCGGCGTCTCCTTTTTCGACCGCAGACACGGCCTGGTCGTTGGTCATGACCAGACGATCCTGCGTACCACTGATGGCGGTCAAAATTGGCAGAAGATCTACGAGGACATTGAGGCCGAGCAGCCATTGCTTGATGTCCTGTATCTTGGCGCAGAGCATGCTTTAGCTATCGGCGCCTATGGTGCCTTTCTTGAAACTCTTGATGGCGGCGAGAGTTGGGAATACCGCGCCATCAGCGAAGAGGATATGCATCTCAACAAGCTCATGGTCGATGACAACCATTTGTTCATTGCCGCTGAGGCCGGTACCTTCTATCGCTCAGATGACAGTGGCGAGAAATGGGAGACGCTGACACCACCCTATGAGGGCTCCTTTTTCGGCGGTCTGCCGCTTGGCGACAACAGCCTGTTGCTGTTCGGCTTGCGCGGCAACCTGTTCCGCTCCGAGGATGCCGGTGACAGCTGGACAAAGCTCGCCTCCGGCACCGAGGCAAGTCTGACTAATATTCTGAAACTCGCTGATGGCACCCTCGTCATCGCAGGCCTGGGCGGCGTCATGTTGGTGAGTAACGATGCCGGAAAGACGTTCACTCTTCACCAGGAGAGCGATCGCAAAGGTTTTGCCGCCCTGGTAGAAGCCGCTGATGGCACTCTCGTCACCGTTGGCGAAGCAGGCATCAAGAAAATTACCCGGGACGACTTGTCCAGACCATAGTAGAGCAGGAGACCCTCCATGAAACTAGGCCGCCTCATCAATGCCTTGGAACAGCTAGTCTTCGGTAACCGCCGATTAATCCTTGTCCTCTTCGGGCTGGTCACCCTGTTCATGGCCACCTCGGTGACAAACCTGCGCATTGATGCCGGCTTCAGCAAGCTGTTGCCTCTCAAACACGAGTACATGCAGACCTTCACTGAGCACAGCAAGGAATTCGGTGGAGCGAATCGAGTTGTGATTGCCCTGATGAGCCGTCAGGGCGACATGTTCACTCCGGAATTCTTCTCCACTCTGGAGAAGGCAACAGATGACGTCTTCTTCATCCCCGGAGTCGACCGCGCCCAGGTCACTTCAATCTTTACCCCCAACGTGCGCTTTACTGAAGTTGTTGAAGATGGTATCGCCGGAGGCAACGTGGTTCCGGCTGACTTTCGGCCAGACGCAGATGGTCTCGACAAGGTCCGCAGAAACATCCTCAAGGCGGGGATCGTCGGCCGGCTGGTCGCCAATGACTTCAGCGGCGCAATCATCAGCGCCCAGCTTCTTGAAATAGACCCTGGCACCGGCCTGAAGCTTGACTACATAGAGGTCGGCCACCTGCTGGAAGAACGGATCCGCGACAAGTACCAGAGCGATCTGATCGACGTGCACATCATTGGCTTTGCCAAAGTGATCAGCGATATCGCCGACGGTGCCATGCGCGTCATACTCTTCTTCTTCATCGCCTTCATAGTCACTACACTGCTGGTGTTCCTCTACACCCGCTCTAAGTTGCTGACCCTGGTGCCAATCTCCTGTTCACTGATTGCCGTGATCTGGCAGCTCGGTCTGCTACCGCTACTCGGCTACGGAATTGACCCGATGGGCCTGCTGGTCCCCTTCCTGATCTTCGCTATCGGCGTCAGCCATGCGGTGCAGATGATCACCGCCAACGCTGCCGAAGTCCACAACGGGGCGGACAGCATGACAGCGGCCAGGGCGAGCTTTCGCCAACTATTAATCCCCGGCTTTATAGCTCTGGCGAGCGACACGATCGGCTTCGTCACTATCCAGCTGATTGAGATTCGGGTGATCCAGGAGATGGCAGTCACTGCCAGCCTCGGCGTCGCAGTGATTATTCTCACCAACATGATCCTGCTTCCGGTCCTGCTCTCATACGTTAAGACCGGCCGACGCTACCAACGACAGATTGACTCGCAGATCAACCTCCTAAAACCAGCCTGGCGCCTCTTTGAACGCGCTGCTGAACCGCGGCCGGCGATCGTTATTATCGTCATCTCGATTCTGCTGCTCGGTTTCGGCCTCTGGAAAGGAGCCGACATCAAGGTCGGCGACATGCATCGTGGTGTGCCGGAACTACGCACAGATTCGCGCTATAACCGTGACAGCGAGGTAATCACAAAGCATTTCTCTATCGGCGTCGACCTGCTCACGGTGATCGTTGAGACAAAAGCCGACGGCTGCATAGACTACGATACGATGAACGACATCGACCGCTTCGCATGGAACATGAAGAACGTCCCCGGGGTACAGTCGGTCATTACCTTGCCTGGAGTCGCCAAGGTGATTAACGCCGGCTGGAATGAGGGCAGTCTCAAGTGGCGAGTCCTGCCGCGCAACCCGGCGTCAATGGTGCAGGCAGTCGGCTACGTGCCGACCAGCAGCGGCCTTTTGAACAGCGACTGTAGCGTCATGCCGGTGATGATCTTCACCACCGATCACAAAGCAGAAACTATCAACAGTATCGTTGCCGAAGTTAAAAGTTATCGTGCCGACCACGATAAAGAGGATCTCAAGTTCCGCCTGGCTACCGGCAACGTCGGGGTCATGGCGGCAACCAACGAAGAGGTCGAAGCGGCCCAGGTTCCGATCCTCCTCTACGTCTTCGGTGCGGTCATTTTCCTCTGCCTCTATGAGTTCCGCTCACCCCGCTCGGTACTCTGCATCATCCTGCCTCTCGCCTTGGTGTCGATTCTCGCCTACGCCCTGATGAGTGTGCTCGAGATCGGCCTCAAGGTGTCAACCCTGCCGGTCGTTGCCCTCGGCGTCGGAGTCGGGGTCGACTACGGTATATACATCTTCAGCCGTCTGAAGAGCTGCATCGATCAAGGACATACGCTCCAGGACTCCTATTTACACACCCTGGCGATCACCGGCAACGGAGTCGTCTTCACCGGCGTCACCCTAGCCATCGGTGTGGCAACCTGGATTTTTTCACCGCTCAAATTCCAGGCCGATATGGGGATCCTGCTGACCTTCATGTTCCTGGTGAACATGCTCGGCGCCATCCTGCTTCTGCCGGCCCTGGCCTGCTGGCTGCTAAAAACAAAGCCAGCCGGACAGGACTCGACTGATTCTGACAGGGAGTGTACCGTTCATGAGGAATGAGGCACCCCCTAACTGGCAACCTAATTCTCCCTCGGTCATTGCTGCCATCATGGCGACCTGCCAGAGGTTCCCTGACCGACCGGCCTTTATCTACCGGGTTGGTGACAATGAATTAACCGTTGACTACACCAAGTTGCGTGAAGACGTCATACTTCTGGCCAAGGCATTCGAAGAGCGCAAGGTCAGGCAAGGCAGCCGGGTTATGTTGCTCTCCGACAACCGTTATGCCTGGATCGTCACCGATCTTGCTCTCATGTCACTCGGTGCCGTCAGTGTCCCGCGTGGCAGTGAAACACCGACCCAGGAACTGGAGTACATCCTCAACCACGCCCGCTGTACCTTCATAGTTGTCGAAACTGAAACTTTGCTGGCCCGTCATCAGGAAATGCTCAGCAGCCACAAGGAAGTCAAAACCGTTTTCATTATCGAAGGCAGTGACAAACACACTCTCTTCAGTCGCATCTATGCTTATAACGACATCCTTAAAGAGCGTACCCTTAGCGACGATGATTTTCACCGTTTTGACCAGATGGTGGCAGCAATAACCCAAAAGGACCTGGTCACCATTATCTTCACTTCCGGAACCACCGGCAACCCCAAGGGGGTCATGCTGAACCATCGCAACATCCTCTTCAACACGGAGACTCTGCCGCCGGTGATTGCAATCACAGAGCAGGATTTGTGGGTGTCCATTCTGCCCAGCTGGCACATTTTCGAGCGCGCCCTCGAACTTCTCGCCCTGACCTGGGGCAGTTGCATCGTCTACTCGTCACTGAAAACCTTCGCTGCCGACCTGGTAACCTATCAACCGACCCTGGTAGCAACGGTACCCAGACTATGGGAGTCGCTCTACAGCAAGGTTCTGGCGACGGTTATGGCACGTGGCAGTAAAGCGGTTACTGTTTTCAACTTGCTGATCAAAATCTCGATTCGTTTTCGCCGTACCCAGCGCCAGTTGCGCGGGCACCTGCCTCAGTTCACACGAAGCAATCTTCCGGTTCGCCTCGGCCGGAAACTGATCGCCCTGGTCGAAATGACAATCCTGGCACTCCCATACTGGCTGGCGCAGAAAAAGCTGGCCCCGCTACAGGAGAAATTCGGTGGCCAACTCAGAATGGCCGTGAGTGGCGGCGGTACACTGCCTGCCTACCTGGAAAGCTGGCTTGACGCCATCGGTGTTCGCATCGCCAACGCCTACGGCATGACCGAATGCGCTCCGGCGATTGCCGGGCGCGGCTTCAATAGCGAAATTTTCGGCACATTGGGTCCACCGATTTCTGTGACGGAGCTACGCGTGGTTAACAGCGATGGCATACAGGTCGATCCGGGAATAGAAGGCGAAGTAGAAGTGAGAGGGCCGCAAGTCTTTGACGGCTACATTGATAATGAAGAGGAAAATCGTAAAGCCTTCACTGCCGATGGCTTTTTTCGGACTGGTGACTTAGGGAAAATGACCATTCACGGAGAACTGGTTCTGACCGGCCGCTCCAAGGAGATCATCGTCCTCGCCAGCGGAGAGAATATCGACCCATCACGCATTGAAGGCGCCATCAGTCAGTTGCCTTTTGTTAACGATGCGGTGCTGGTTGGCCAAGACCGCAAAGGTTTGGCGGCACTGATTGTGCCGGATTGGGACAAGTTGAAAGACTTTGTCATGGAGCGGTTCGGCCACTCAGAAGAGGACGTCAAAGACCTGCACGAAGACCATGCCTTGCGTGATCGGGTTAAGAATGAAATCAACCGGTTACTACATGCCAAGAATGGCTTCAAACCCTACGAAAAGCTGCAAAAAATTGATTTTCTCAAGCATGAATTCACGGTTGGTGAGGAATTGACCAATACCTTCAAAAAACGCCGCTATATCATCGAAAGAAAGTATAAGGAACTGATAGACCGGTTGTTCAAATAACTCCGAAAGTAAAGCTGTAACACAAAGAGAACCGAAAACAATAAGGGAGCCGAAAGGCCCCCTTATCAGTTTGTAAATAATATCTATCCAGAAGCCCCATTCATCGACACAGCCCCAACAAGCAGAGCCATATTCAGATCAGGAGTTCTCTCTGGCATCATAGTGCTCGCAGAGTGTGCCGAGATAGCGCGATCCGATCTGTTCGCTGGCGAGTGCCCTCTTTACCGGCGGCAGTTTCAGAATCACGCCGAGCATAGCCGCCATGGCACGATGACTCCAAAGAACCTGGTTGTCGAAAATCAGGTTCTGCAATTT
>JAUWTX010000038.1 GCA_030614505.1 Desulfuromonadales bacterium | reverse complement strand
TGACGATCCCTTCCATTCCGGAACCTCCACCTTCTTGTGCGGCCCCACCGGCCATGGCATATGCGTTCGTTGCAAACATGATTTTTCCTCCTTGTATCAGTTACTTAAAGATTTAGTTCGGCAATCATACGGAACCGGTGAGAGCCTCAGGCTTCACCGGCTGGAATTCGTTTTTGGTAGAACTCTTCGCGAAAAGCTTTGAACCTGCCATCAGCGATCGCGTCTCTCATGCTTTTCATAAGATGCAGATAGTAATACAGATTGTGGGTAGTATTCAATACCGATGCGAGAATTTCGTTACTTTGGTAAAGATGACGCAAATAAGCACGGCTGTAGTTGCGACAAACATAGCAAGAGCACTCCGGATCAATCGGCAATTCATCTTCGGTAAAACGCGCCTGTTTAATGCTGATTTTTCCGAAACTGGTAAAGAGGACACCATTACGGGCATTGCGCGTCGGCATGACACAATCGAACATATCAGCACCACGGGAAACTGCCTCAACAAGGTTTTCAGGTGTCCCGACGCCCATGACATAGCGAGGCCTGTCCTGCGGCAGCAGCGGCAGTGACCATTCCATGACCCGGTACATGACTTCTGCCGACTCGCCCACAGAAAGACCGCCGAGGGCGTAACCATCAAAGCCTATCTCGATCAGACTCTCGACGCTCTGCCGTCTGAGATCACTTTCCATCCCTCCCTGGACAATGCCGAACAAGGCTGCGCTTTGATCGGTGCGGGCCTCTTTGCAGCGTGCTGCCCAACGGCTGGAACGAGCCGTGGACTCGGCAATATACTCACGCGTTGCAGGATGAGGGATGCACTCGTCAAAAACCATCATGATGTCCGAACCGAGTGCTTCCTGGATTTCAATGGACAGTTCCGGAGTCAATTTATGTGCACTGCCGTCAAGATGAGACTGGAAACGTACACCTTCTTCATCTATTTTGCACAAGTCACCAAGGCTGAAGACCTGGAAGCCGCCACTATCGGTAAGAATCGGCCGATCCCAGTTCATAAAACGGTGCAGACCACCGAAACGGGCCAGGCGATCATGACCGGGCCGCAGGTAAAGATGGTAGGTGTTGCCGAGAATAATCTGGGCACCGATCTCCTTGAGCTGCTCAGGGAGCATCCCTTTAACAGTTCCCTGCGTACCAACCGGCATGAAAGCAGGCGTTTCGACAGCCCCTCTGCGAGTGTACAAAGTCCCGCGACGCGCTTCTGTGTCATGACACACGTTCAGGAGCTCAAATCTTACCTGGCCCTCATGCGAAATATCATTATGTGAAGGTTTTATCATATTTATTTCATCAATCTATTTAGACTTAATGTTTTTTTTGGGTTTTCCGCGTCCCACGTACCTCGTTCCGCGTACCTTTATTCTATTAACATACAGTCGCCATAGCTGAAAAAACGATAACCATGATCAACAGCTTCCCGGTAAGCCTTGAGGATAAAATCTCGACCGGCAAAGGCTGAGACCAGCACAAGCAGTGTGGACTTGGGCAGATGAAAGTTAGTGATCAGGGCATCAACCATGCGGAAGTTGAATCCCGGCATGATAAAAAGAGCTGTTTCACCTTGGCCTGCCTGCAGTAGCCCCTGGTCGTCCACAGCATGCTCAAGCGTTCGGGTCACCGTCGTCCCCAAGGCGACAATTCGACGCCCGGCGGCACGCGCAGTATTAATGCACTCAGCAGTTACTTGTGGGATTTCATAGACTTCTGAATGCATGCTATGTTCGCTCAGGTTCTCAGTACGAACCGGCAAGAAAGTCCCCGGACCGACATGCAGGGTAATACCACAGACATCGATATTGCGTTCAGCCAAAGCGGCAAAGGTTTCTTCGCTAAAATGCAGCCCCGCTGTCGGTGCTGCCACGGCCCCAAGATTACGGGCAAACACTGTCTGATAGCGATCTTTATCCAGATCACGATCTTCACGACGAATATAAGGTGGAAGAGGCATATGACCGACCCGTTCCAGCACTTGCAAAAAATTACCCGGGCAGGTGAAACGTACCAATCGTTGACCATCGGATTCTGCGCCAAGGACTTCGCCACAAAGCCCTTCCGGAAACTCAAGTTGGCTGCCGATCCGCACCGGCTTTGAACTACGCGTCATACAGCGCCAGATATTCTGAACAGGATCACACTGACGGGTCAACAGAACTTCCACCTGACCACCACTCTGTTTTGTGCCAAGTAATCGTGCCGGAAGCACCCGGGTGTCATTGCGGACCAACAGATCACCTTCACGAAGTAGTTCCGGCAAAGAGGAAAACTGTTTGTGAACAACCAGCTCACTTGCCCTGCTAAGCAACAGCAGACGTGACGCAGAGCGATCGTCAAGAGGCTGTTGAGCAATCAACTCCTGCGGAAGGTCATAGTCAAACTCGGTCAGCAGCATAGGAGATTTACACTTGAAAGAATACGTTTTTTTATATACATTACCTACCACTCACAAGGTAGACTAAGAAGAGCCCGACCAACATGAAAAACAGGCCGATGCCACGCAAGGACTGATCGTTCATCCGGAAGAGTTCACTCAACATACGCTTGGTACCACGTGGGGAAAGAAACCACGGAATACCTTCAACGATCAGAACGACACCGAGCACAACTACCAGGGATTCGGGGGACATGGGCAGAAGATAATATCCTTACGTGGTTTTATGGTGTGTATATTGCAAGCTATTATTATGTATGTTGCGAGTAACCAGGCATGTGATTCACACTTATTTATTCAGTCTCAAGCTTATTTATTCAGCAATATGGCTTGAAACGGTTTTTTCCAGCACTGCCAAAGCTTATAATCGTATAGAGATGTACGAGGAGTGTCAAGTTAAGACGTTTTTGGGTTCGAAAGGCGCTTGAAGCTACTTGTGTGTGCCACAGGGTTATATAACGGACTTACTGTGTTTTGACGTAATTTTCCGCATTACACTGTAATTTAGGGCTCTCTACTGAATTAAACGATGAATTCACTTAAGATAAAATTTCTCGGTTTGTGCTGTATCATCCTGATGCTCTCCATCGGTTTAACGACTTGGTACAACCTGCAGACGCAGAAAGCCATGCTCAGTAAACTGGCGACCGAGCATAGTCGCATGTTGGCTGAAACAATCCGCAACAGTATCATTACGGACATGGCCAACGGCAAGAATGATCGGGTCGGGCATATCCTCGGCAAAATCAATGAGGAACCGGCCATTAATAACGTACGGATATTTGATGAATCAGGTCGTATTTTAATGGCCGCAAGCCCTGAGGAGATAGGCGACCTGGTTTCAACCTCGGAACTGATGGCCTATCGTACCGGCAACTTTTCCTTTTCCAGTTCTTTCTCAGAAGCTGAGCATTTCAATTCCATTGTTCCGATTTACAATGAGCCTATTTGTTATTCCTGCCATGAGGAAAATATCAAGGTACTGGGCATATTGAACCTGCAACTTTCTCTTGACGCCTTGTCCAACATGCAGACCAGTGGCCAGAATGCAACGATGGTCGCCTCTGGTGTCATGCTGGTGATCCTGATATTGACGATCACTGCGTTCCTGTTGGTCTATGTAGATGCACCAATTCGCAAGCTGGTCTCTGCCATGGATCTCGTCGAAAAAGGCCAGTTTGATGATGCCTACACGACCGTCAGCAGTTCAGACGAAATGACTCTGCTCTCTTCCAAGTTCAACTTCATGATACAGCGCCTTCGTGAACTTATGGAAAGCACAGTTAAAAATGAACGTGAACTCGCTATCAGCCAGGAAAAGCTTGCTCACAGTGAAGAAATTCACACGATGAACATGACCCTTGAGGATCGGCTCAAAGAGATCGAATACCTCAACATAAATCTCGAGGAACGCATTGAGGAGATCGAGGAAGCCAACTACAAGATCGCCGACCTCGCCAGCGAACTTGAAGAAAAGAACATCGGCCTCAGCCACGCAGTCGATCGTCTGCAGGCACTCTACAAGATGGGGCTGGCAGTCAATGCCACCATGGATATTGGCAAACTGCTGAACCTGCTCAGCCAGAAGAGCATGGAAACCATGAAGGCCCAGGTCGGTTACATTCTCATGTTTAACGAGGAAACCGGCAATCTCATTGTTGGTGGTTCTGCCGGCATTACAGAAGACTTTGACCGCGGACAGGAAATCCCTCTCAAGCCTGGCGGTGTCTCCTACTGGGTTATGAACAATAATCAGCCGAAAATCGTGCAGGATATCAACAAGGCTCGTGAATTCAGCAAGATGAGTCGACTCGGTTTTATCCGCGAATCTGTAATCTGTGCACCTTTGACCGACAAGGAAAAGGTTATCGGTACAATTACTGTCGCTAACCCTGTTGACAACAGTGGTTTTGGCTCACCGGACCTTGAACTGCTCACAACGATTGCTGCCCAGGCAAGTGTCGCAATTAGCAATGCCCGCCTTTATGAAGAGCAGGAGAGTACATATCTCAATACTGTCCATGCCTTGGTCTCTGCTATCGAAGCAAGCGACGCTTACACCCGCGGTCATTCAGAGCGAGTGACTCGTTACAGCGTGGCTCTCGCCAAGAAAATGGGGATGGAAGGTGAGCCTCTAAAACAACTCGAACAAGCGGCTGTCCTGCACGATATAGGCAAAATTGGCATTGATGTGGCCTTGCTTCACAAGAAAGGAAAGCTGACTGCCGCCGACATTGATGTTCTCAAGTTGCATCCCTCGATAGGCGTGCGTATACTTGAACCGATTCATTTTCTTGGAACGGTTCGAGATATCATCGAACAGCACCACGAACGGTATGATGGCAATGGTTACCCGAATGGTCTGAAAGGTGAGGAGTGGCGTCTCGAAGGAAAGATTCTGGCGGTATGCGATACCTACGATGCCATGACCTCCGACCGTCCTTACCGAAAGGCGTTGTCCCACGAGATCGCCATACAGGAAATTCACGATCACTCCGGCACTCAATTTGACCCGGAGGTGGCCAGAGCATTTATTAACATTTGCAACGAGGGCCGCCTTCCTCAATAATCAATAAAGTCCTATGAAAGCTGCTGACCCACTACCAACCACACCCAAACCTCAGCGCTTTCGCTCCTTGCGCAACAAGGTTTTTCTACCCTTTCTTCTCTTAATCATTGCCCTTTTCGCTGCTGCAATCTGGGGTGCTCTTCAACTGGCAGACGTTTCCTTCAAGAACAGCGCCGATGAACGTCTGGCTGCCACCCAGGAAGTCCTGTATCGCGAATTCAAAAAGCAGGAAGTTATTCTGCAAACTTATGCAGTCATCATGCAGCAGTTTCAATCTTTGTCTGAGCGTTTTCAGAACGAATCTGAGATCGGAATTCTTCAAGACAACCTCTTCAACACCTTGGAAGAAGCAAATATCTCCATAGCATTTTACCCTGCTGACATCAGTGGCTTAATCCAGCAGAAAAGCCTGGTATCGCTTTTCGACCAGGTCCGTCGCAGCAAACAACCACGCTTTCGCTACAGCAATGAA
This sequence comes from Desulfuromonadales bacterium, assembly GCA_030614505.1. GTDB lineage: Bacteria > Desulfobacterota > Desulfuromonadia > Desulfuromonadales > BM103 > M0040. Next base: position 5,845 of record JAUWTX010000038.1, on the reverse strand, counting down.
TTTGGTGGTGTCCCCGTCCTGATGGTTGCCGCACCACTCTATAACCAAGGTGAGATCACGCGAATTATCTTGTTACAAACAGCCATGGGTGATGCATTTTTACGCAACGTAACCTCGTCACTGAAGGTTTCGGCTGCTTTGATGACGATTGACGGCCTAGTAATGGCCAGAAGCGATGTAAATAGTACTGAACTCAAATTAACTCCAGCGCAGATCAATCTGGTCGGCAGCGGTCAACATCTATACCTTGACCATGAAGGCGGCAAGAACTCTGAGCGCCACCTCTTCTCGATCATCCCTCTCGGCAGGAGCGACATGGTTCTGCTTTCTCTTGAGGCATCTCTTGCAGATTCAACTGATATACAGAGCACAACCGGTCTGCGCATGCTTCTGGCCATGGGTACTTTCAGTATCATCGGCATCATCTATTATTTTCGCAGAATCAGCAATATCGTCCGACCGGCACTGGAATTGCGCAACGCAACTGAAGCTATCAGCCGTGGCAATCTGAACTACCGTATTCGAGAAATTTCTGATGATGAACTGGGCCAGATTGCAGTTGCGTTCAATCAAATGGCCACCGACCTTGAAAATACCTACCAGGAACGCGCCAACCGAGACATCGCCACAGCACTTGCCAACGAGGAAATCAAGACGAAACAGATCATGGAGCGGAAGGAACGGGAACGGGACAAGATTAGTGAAGAGCTGAATATCATACAACGTGAGACCACAGCTCTTTATCAATTAAATCAGGCCATGACCGCATCGATCGAATTGAGCTCTCTCTTCAACCGTATACTGCAAGTCCTGAACGAGATATGGTCCTGCGACCATATTGTTTTGTTAGTTCACAACCCAGGCGAAAGCGTTCTCGAAGTTGTGCGGACAGCCGGGTTGGATGCCAGCTCACTGAGCAAGGTTCGCTTTACTTTTAACCAAGGGGTTACCGGTGAAGCAGCACAGAGCCAACGTATGATTTATGTGAAAAACGTCGATGAAGACGAGCGCAACCTGAGTTACCATGGTCAAATAGTCACCCGCGGGTCGATGATTTCCGTCCCCCTGGTTTTCAAAGAGCGCCTGGTGGGAGTCATCAATTTACATAACAGGCAGGTCGCGGCTTTCTCTGTATCAGAACAGAAACTGATCCAGGCCGTTGCCAACCAGACTGCCGTTGCCATATATAATGCTCAATTGATCGAAAAGAGTAGAGACTTAAGCAACACAGACGAATTGACCGGTCTCTCCAATCGACGCCATTTTCAGGAAATCCTCAAGCGAGAAGTTGCTCAAGCTCGTCGTTTCAGTTCGATTTTTTCCATCATCATGTGCGATATCGACAGCTTCAAGCAGCACAAAAGCACCTTAGGCAATATCCATGCTGACGCCCTGCTGCGCCAGATCGGAAAATCACTTTTAAAGAGCACACGAGGAATTGACCTGGTCAGTCGCTTTGGCAATGATCAGTTTATTATCCTGCTGCCAAAAACCAATAAGAAAGGCGCTGTCGCTGCCGCCGAGAAGTTACGGAAGAACATTCTCGAGGAAGATGTCTCCCAACATATTAATTTCGAAGGGAGCGTCAAGGTGACACTCTCATTTGGTGTAACTGAGTTTCCGGGCGACAGCAAGAATATCTATGAGTTGCTGAACCTGGCAGATCGTGCCCTCTATGCGGCCAAGCAGGACGGCAGTAATTGTACTGTTGCCTGGGAAGGGCCTGCACCTGGGCCGGAATAAAGACCGAAGCGCGTCGCGCGAAGTGAGAAGTGAGAAGTGAGACAAGACAAAGGCCACCTAAAAACAGGTGGCCTTTGTTATTTATAAGTATAGAGAGGCAGAGAGATGACCGGCTACTGGTAAGATGAGACCCGTTAAGGGAAAAGCGGGGGAATCATCAAACCGGTATTTTCAGGTAGAGACAGCATGAGATTCATATTCTGTATCGCTTGTCCGGCCGCACCTTTGACCAGGTTGTCGATTGCGGCAAGAGCAATCACCCGACCGGTCCGATCGTCAACAGCCAAACCTATATCACAGTAATTACTACCGCTAACCTGAGAGATGTTTGGTAACTGACCTTTGGGGAGAACCCTCACAAAAGCCTCAGACGCATAGCTTTCAATATAAACATCATGCAGCTCTTCCAGTGAAAGAGGACTGGACAAGCTGGCATAACAGGTACTGAGGATGCCCCTGCTCACCGGTAGCAGGTGCGGCGTAAAACTGATGATTACATCCGTTCCTGCCAAGGTGCCAAGTGTCTGCTCAATTTCGGGAGTATGTCTATGCCTGGGAAGACTATACGCTTTGAAACCTTCGTTGACTTCACAGTAGAGAGTGTCCACTTTGGCAGAGCGACCTGCGCCACTGGTCCCTGATTTACTGTCTACAATTATGGTCGACAAGTCAATCAGACTGTTTTCTAGCAAAGGTGCCAAGGCAAGCGCCACACTGGTTGGATAACAGCCAGGATTGGCAATCAGGCGGGCAGATGGAATCTGCTCACGAAAGAGTTCTGGGAGACCATAAACAGCTTCGCTGAGCAACTCCGGGGCCGTATGCTCCTGGTACCATGCTTCGTAAGTGGACACATCGCCAAGACGAAAGTCTGCGGAGAGATCGACAACACGACAACCAGCATCGAGAAGACCGGGAATCATCCCCATAGCTGCCTGATGAGGAACTGCAGTGAACACCAGGTCAGCCCGGTCTGCCAGTCCTGCAGGGTTGATGTTTTCAAAAAAGAGATCCAGACTACCTTGTAGAGAAGGAAAGACCTCGCTCACCGATTGCCCGGCATATTGCCGCGACGTAACACACACCAGTTCCGTTTTCGGGTGTTGTGATAACAACCGCAGCAATTCAACGCCTGTATAACCACTTGCACCAATGACTGCAATCCGATGCATATCAACTCCTTGGCTCTCATCCGAAAAGCACGGATGAAGCGCCTTAAACGGCAAAAGGGAAACCCGCAGGTTTCCCTTTCCAACCAAATATCTGACGACCCCCAAATATCTGACGACTCCCAGATATCAACAGTCCAAGGGGGGCAGCAAGGTATTAACGTTTGGAGAACTGGAAGCTGCGGCGTGCACCGCGTCGACCGTACTTCTTACGTTCCTTGATACGACTGTCGCGGGTAATGAAACCAGCCTTTTTCAGCGTTGCACGAAGCTCGGGATCAACTTCGAGAAGGGCCTTGGTAATACCGTGCTTGATAGCACCGGCCTGACCGGAAGGACCACCGCCGCAAACGTTGACGCTAATATCAAACTTGCCAACATTGTCGGTCAACTCGAGAGGCTGACGCACAACCATCTTCGATGTCGGGCGACCGAAATATTCGTCCATCGACCGCTGGTTAATCGTAATCTCACCTGTACCCGGCTTCATCCAGACACGGGCAATAGAGGTTTTTCTCTTACCGGTGGCGTAAAATCTTTGCTCGGCCATCGTTTAATATCTCCTGATTTCCCTTAAACCTGAAGTTCTTTGGGCTGCTGTGCCTGATGCGGATGATCGGCACCGCAATAGACTTTAAGTTTTTTGAACATCTGTCGGCCAAGTTTGTTCTTCGGCAACATCCCCTTGACCGCTTTTTTGATCAGTTCTTCGGGAGTTTTCTCAAGCATCTCGCCTGCGGTAATGGACTTCAGTCCACCGGTATAACCGCTGTGGCGATAATACACCTTTTGGCTCAGCTTGTTGCCGGTCAAACGTACTTTTTCCGCATTAAGGACGATGACAAAGTCACCGGTATCAACGCTCGGAGTAAAAATGGCCTTGTGCTTGCCGCGCAGGACCTGGGCTATTTCAGTAGCCGCTCGTCCCAGAACTTTATCTTCCAGATCAACCACATACCAGTCTTTCTGGAGTTCATTTTTTTTGGCAACTGGAGTACTCATTGCTATCCTCTCTATATAAAACCTGTGAAGTTAACGGGGCTCACAGAAACCCGAAATTTAGCCAAAAGGCCTCGCGTTGTCAAGTTCTTTTTCGATTTCTCTACAGTTATTTCGGGATAAAGGAATGGCTCACTGCGATCTTGTTACAAAGTGCTGACAAGAGCTTCACAGCACCTTCAATATCAGTCCAGTCGAGAACCTCTACGGGCGTGTGCATGTAACGCAGTGGAATACTGACCAACGCAGTTGCAACACCACCATGAACAAGCTGCATCACATTAGCGTCGGTCCCTGTAGCATGCGGAATTCCCATAACCTGGCAAGGGATTGATTCCTCTTCGGCCGTGGCCATCAGAAGATCGAAAAGAACTGGATTGATGTTCGGGCCACGGGCAATGATCGGCCCACTTCCAAGCCGGACTTCTCCCAAATCTTTATGGTCGGCATCTGGATAGTCGCTGGCAAAACCAACCTCAACGGCAATACCGATGTCTGGCTGCACGCCATAGGCACTGGTTGCCCCTCCACGCAGACCGACTTCTTCCTGAACAGTAGAAACTCCGTAAAGATCAACTGACTGGTTATTCTGACGACGAACTTCACGTAGAACCTGGGCCACGATAAAGGCGCCCATCTTGTCATCCAGGGCTCGTGAGGTCAGACGTGTTCCTTGCAGGCGTTCAACACCAACACTGAAGGTCACAGGATCACCAACCGACACTAACCCGGAAGCCTCCACCTTGTCCGAGCAACCTATATCTATAAACTGCTTCTTGAGGGGGATCACCTTGTCACGATCTTTCGGCTCAATTTGATGAATCGGCCGTTTGCCGACCACGCCGGGGACTGATCCTCCTGAAGTATGAACAGTTACTCGCTGGCCCGGCACAAGATGCGCATCGACGCCACCGATCGGTGCGAAAAAAAGATAGCCCTGATCATCAATATACTTGATCATAAAGCCGATTTCATCGCAATGCCCGGCCAACATCAGGCGAGGAGAACCCTTTGGCCCTTTGATATGAGCAATCACATTGCCCATGACGTCGGTACGTACATCATCCACAACATCAGCCAGAGCCTTGCGAATAACGCGCTGGGCCGGTTGCTCAAAGCCGGACGGACTCGGCGCTTCAACCAGTTCTTTGAAAAACTGAAAATCCTGTTCATTCATAGCTGTTCACCTTCAAAGAGTTCACCAAGCAAGGAATTTCGGTAAGACTTCGTGATCTTCACCGACACCATACATCCTGCAAGTTCTGTTGGCCCGGAGAAATTGACAATCCTGTTCCAGGTGGATCGGCCAAAAAGCTGACCCTCCCCCATTTTACTCTCACCCTCAACCAGTACGTCCTGAAGAGTGCCGACATCGGCCTCCCAGGTCTGGCGACTGATCTCCTGCTGCAAGGTGAGCATACGGTTGAAACGCTCCTGCTTCACCTGCGCAGGAGTATCGTCGCTGATTTCTGCGGCAACGGTGCCACTGCGCGGCGAATAGATGAAAGAGTAGATCTCCGCATAACGCACCTCTTCGAGCAACGACATGGTCGCAGCAAAATCTTTTTCGGTTTCACCGGGGAAGCCTACAATAACATCCGAGGAGAGCCGGATATCGGGACAGACCTGGCGCAAACGAGAAACGATCTCCAGGTAACGTTCGCGCGTATAACCACGATTCATGGCCTTCAAGATTTCGTTGGAACCACACTGCACCGGAAGGTGCAAATGTTTGCAGAGTTTATCAAGGCCCCCGAAACATTCAATCAGTTCATCGGAAAGATCTTTCGGGTGTGACGTAGTAAAACGAATCCGGTCGATACCATCCACAGCGTTGACCTGCTCGAGAAGTGCGGGGAAACTTATTTCCTCCTCCTTGGTGCCGTAGGAATTGACATTCTGCCCTATCAGGGTCACCTCACGTACACCCTGCT
>JAUWTX010000246.1 GCA_030614505.1 Desulfuromonadales bacterium | reverse complement strand
TAGACCTCGGTGATATCAAGGTCAGCTTGTTCTCCGGGATTGAAATCCAAGGTTTGACAATCTACGAGAAGGACAGCGATGAGGTCTTTGTTGCAACAGATCTGGTTCGACTCAGGTACCAGCTCCTGCCTTTACTGGCAATGAAGGTGGTTATCGATGAAGTCCGTCTTGAAAAGCCGATCATCAGGGTGGTCCGGTTTGGGGATGGTCAGTTTAATTTCAGTAATCTGCTGGGTGGTGCCGATGCGGGCGACCGCAGCCAGGAGTCCGCTTCGAATGAGACCTCCGAGGGTGCTGCCGGTGAGAGTGCAGGAAGCACACCGATCAGTCTGCTGGTTTCACAAGTTCTCGTGCAGGATGGTCAATTGACATTTCTGGATCGTGTCCTTAATGACCAGGCTCCCTATCGTTATGAGATTTCGGCATTGCAAATTGCGGCTAAGGGAGTGTCTCTAACCGGAAAAATCCCTTTATCAATGGAGTGTAAAATCAATGGCAGTTCGCTGACTCTTGACGGTCACGTCAGTCTGCAACCTCTGGGTGGGGTCTTCGAGATTGAACTGCAGAATCTGGACGTCGTTGCCTTTAAACCATATTTTCAGGAGTCTCTGCCCGGTGAACTGGGTGGTTTAACGTTGAATCTCAAGTCAACTGTTGCCGGGACGCTTGATCAAGTTGATCTCAAAGGAGCAGTCTCTCTCTCGGGGATTGACCTTCTGCTGGATGCTCTGCCAGATGCACCCCTGAAGAATGCTCAACTGGATGTGGGCTATGACCTGGTGTTCACTCCGGGGCATGAACAGTTGCAGATTCGTGCTTTTGATCTCGATTATAACGGTATCAAGGTCAACACCAAAGGTGAAGCCGCCAGCCTGATGAACACACCGACTATTGACCTGATAGTTACAATCCCTGCATTGCAGATTCGCCAGGCGATCGACGCTGTTCCACAGGAACTTGTTTCTGATATCAGTTCTCTTGATCCCGCCGGTTCACTTTTTGTCGAAGCAAAACTGTTGGGTCCTGTAGACAACCCTTCGGGGTTGTTAAAATCCGCAACCATCGACCTGGATAATTTACAGGCTACAGCGGGCGGCCAACGGCCCGCGTTTTCTGGACATCTGTTTGTCACCGGTGACCAATTGCTATCTGAGGACTTGCAGGTACGGCTTGGTGATAACAAAGCTGATATCAACCTCAGGGCAAACCATCTTTATTCCAGGCCAATCATTGTCAAGGCCGATATAATCTCAGATCGCTTCCTGCTGGAACCGCTTCTGCAGGGGAGTGCCGGGTCTGCGGTAGCCACTGATCAGAACAAGAGTGGCACAGAGGAGAAACAATCGACAGGGGGAAAACACTCAAAAGAGGAGATAGGGCCTTTTGATATCCCTTTACATGCAACAGGAACGATAGCTGTTGCTGAAACCTTGTGGAAGGGTTTGGCAATTAAAAACTTTCTGGCTCAGTATGAGCTCAAGGATAATGTTCTCAACCTTACCCGTATGGAGGGACAGGTTGCCGGTGGATCGTTCAGCAACAGTGCCCGTGTTGACCTGGGCAAAAAGGGATTAGCCTATTCAGCAAAACTTGGGATAAAAGCGATACAGTCGGATCCTTTATTAACGGCTTTTGTACCGAAGGCTGGCGGAAGCCTGTTGGGAGCCATGGATCTGACCTTTGCGCTTAATGGCCGTGGGACGCAGCGGCAGGCTCTCAGTCGCAATCTTTCCGGCAATGGTAACATGATTGTCGCTGATGGACGGCTGATCAATCCGGATTTAATCAAAGGATTGAGCTCCTTTTTACAGCTTCCGGATCTGAAGGACATCCAGTTTGATAATTTTAAGGCAGCGATAAAAGTTGTTGACGGCAAGGTCAAACTGGACAGCCAGATGCTTAGCAAGACACTAAAGCTTTTCCCAAAGGGAACCATTGGTCTGAATGGCTCCTTGAATCTGGCTCTTGATACGCGTCTGAGTCCGGAGTTATCATCGAAACTGGATAAAAAAGGCGGTATCACGAGCTACATGGCAGATAAGGATGGCTGGACCCGTATGCCGATATTGCTCAAGGGAAGCTTTGAGTCACCAAGCTTTGGGCTGGACCCGAAAGGTGTGCAGGATTTAGCCTCAAAGGCAATCGGCAATGAATTGGGCCGCCAGATTGATAAGCTTTTCAAACATCAAGGTACTTCGCAAGAGACCGACCAGCAACCAACAGAAGACGGGACTCAACCTGCAGAGGATCCGACACGCAAACTCTTGCAAGATTCGTTAAAAAAACTGTTTGGCAATTGACAGGTTTTCCAGCGTGGGTTACATCTGAACCAGGTGTTTACAGAAAGGATGTGTTTTTTATGAGTGGTATCAAGTACTTCAGCGGTTTTGAGGTTATCAGGGCAGCCAAGGAAGTTGAAAAAAATGGCCATCGTTTCTACTCCACTATGGCAGAGAGGGCGTCAGACCCCTTGTTGAAAGACCTGTTTGCCGGGCTTGCCCAGGATGAAGTAGAACACCTTCGTCGTTTGAATCAATTGGAGTCACAGTATCAGGATGGTGCCTTTGTCGATTGTGAAGAGGAGTTTCTGCCATATCTCAGTCAGTATTCTGATGCGAAGATTTTCCCGGATGCCGAGCGTCTTGAAGCGGTTCTGAAAACCGACACCGCTGATCTTCAAGCGCTGGATATGGCGATTGAGGCAGAGGAAAAGTTCGCAGAATATTTCCTCAAGGCCAGTTCATTGGCACAGACCGAGGATGGTAAAGAGGCTTTTGGCTGGTTGGCCGGTGAAGAGGCCAGGCATGCTGAAATTTTGAAGGAACGTCGTTCAAAGTATTCTGGAGAATGATTGATAGTAATCTGTAGGGGGGAGTATGGCGGCAGCCAGTGTTGAAAAGCGTCACCGTAAACGAATTTCGCTCCGCTTCGGGATCGACAAAGTGGAAAAATTTGGTTTCACTGATGACATCAACCATGCCGGTCTTTTTATCCGTTCGGCTATTACTGTCAGACCCGGCGGAACAATCATGGTTGCAATCGACCATCCTCTTGGGCTAATTGCCTTGACCGGTGAAGTCAAATGGGCCAAAAGAGTCCCCGCGAATGTCATCCATAAATTGAAGGGTGGGATGGGGGTTCAGATCAAGAGCTTTCAGGCTGGTGACGAGATTTATCATGCTCTGTGTGATGAATTGATTGCGCAGCGGGGGGAGTAGTGTCCAACTTGTTTCGTGTTCAAACAATCTGTTTTTGTTCAACCATTAAGTGAAAGGCCTGCCACTTGCTGCGCAGGCCTTAAATTTACCTATCTACTTACCCTAATCACGGGTTATACCGGAGATATCAGTCGCCGGTTTGTTCGAAAATATTCACAATGATCAGGCTTATTATCGATAGGCAGAACCTCCTTGTGAAAGGTTAACGATACGAGCAACGTTGCTTCTTTTGAATTATAACCGGTTTTCAATAATTTTCATCCTCCAAGAGCTTTTATTAATCATATTGGCCTGATAGGATATATTGACTGTCTAACTCCGTAATAATTTGACAAAATTAATTGTTGTTGACCGTTGACATAGTGAAAGCTTTTATTTATTAATAAGTTATACGGTGTGAAAGCCATCCCTATCGTAAGGTAGGTGCGGAAAGCTACGGATCCGCCTTCAAACACTTCTTCGGACAGCCGGGTTGCCATCATAATTGGCCCCGGCTTTTGTCTTTCGGTCTGGGGATGGAACGAGAAGGAGGAATCTATGGACGTTTTTCTTTTAGGTGTCGTCAGTGCGTTTCTGTTCTTTACTGTGCTCTTGCCGCTCATTG
>JAUWTX010000216.1 GCA_030614505.1 Desulfuromonadales bacterium | reverse complement strand
CTTTCGGGTCAGCCTTGATCACCCGGACCCGGTCAAACATGACGAATCACGAGGCAGGGGGAACTTCCAAAAAGCACTCAACACTCTGGGGCGACTCTACCGGGAAGGCTTCGGGGTGTCGATCGCCCGCCTGATGCTGCCCGGTGAAGACAGCGCCGCTGTTGACCGAGCCTATGCACCCTATTTCGAGGCCGCCGGAGTACCAGCCGACCTGACAATCATCAAGTTCCCCGAGTTTCATTTGCCCGGCTCACTCCCCCAGGTTGCAGAAATCACTGAAACCTGTATGACACGCTACCTAAGCGCCGAGCAGCGCGCCGGATTCATGTGCTGTTTCAGCAAGATGGTCGTCAGGAAGAACGGGCAATGTGGAGTCTACGCCTGTACTCTGGTCGATGATGTCGAAAACTATGATCTCGGCAAAACCCTGCGCGAAGCGATGGAGCAGCGCGTCCTGCTGGGGCATCACCGCTGTTACTCCTGCTTTGCCGGCGGAGCCAGTTGCTCGGAGGGGGTTTGATCTGCACAATGCAGATATGATTTAAATCAAACTGAGGCCGGGAGGATATCTTCTGGCTGACAAAACCGCCCCGGAGGAATCCTTTTCTCCCGGGCGGTTTTGTGTTATAACTCCCCGAATATTGGAAGGAATCTCACACCAAGTCCCATGTTACATCTCTGCGGAGGAACCCCTTTGAGCAAAGACAATGTCAACAAGTACAACGTCAGCCTGGTCAGCCTCGGCTGTCCGAAAAATCTGGTGGATGCTGAAGTCATGCTCGGCCATCTGCCCGCCGAACGTTTCACTATTGTCACCAATGATAGTGAGGCAGATATCATCGTGGTCAACACCTGTGCTTTCATCAGTGAGGCGCAGAAGGAATCGGTGGAAACGATCCTCGAGGTGGCCGATCATAAAAAGAACGGCCGATGTAAACTGTTGATCGTCAGTGGCTGCCTGCCGCAACGCTACCAGGATGAGCTGGCAAACGAGCTGCCCGAAGTCGACTTCTTCATGGGCACGGCCGACGCCCCTCGCATTCTCGAACTGCTCGAGAGCCACCTGCAGGGAGAGCAACAACAGGAGATCGGCCTGCCCGACTACCTTTACGACCACACCACGCCGCGGGTCACTTCGTCACCTTTTTACTCGGCGTATGTCAAGATTGCTGAAGGCTGCGCCAACCATTGCTCTTACTGTGTTATTCCAAGTATTCGCGGTACTTTGCGGTCACGAACCATCCCGTCGGTTGTTGCCGAGGTTGAACGGTTGGTTGAAAACGGTGTCAAAGAGATCAACCTGATTGCCCAGGATGTTACAGCCTTCGGTGCCGAGCGTGGCAATGGCTCTGAGTTGACGGCCCTGCTGCGCGAGCTGGTAAAAATTGACAAACTTGCCTGGCTGCGTCTGCTCTACGCCTACCCGGACGGCGTTACTGATGAGCTGCTCGACCTGATTGCCGCTGAGGAGAAAATCTGCAGCTACCTTGATCTGCCGATACAGCATATCGACGATCAGATTCTGGCTGCAATGAATCGCCGGATCGATGAAACCGTCATCCGCTCTCTCCTGGAGCGCATTCGCACACGCATTCCGGATATCACCCTGCGCACCTCGTTGATCGTTGGCTTCCCTGGCGAGACGGATGAACAGTTCCGCAAACTACTTGCCTTTGTCGAGGAGGGTCATTTTGACCGCCTCGGGGTTTTCCAATATTCCCGCGAGGAAGGCACCTCAGCCGCAAAGCTCGACCAGCAGGTTCCTGCACGCACCAAGTTGTCACGCTACAAGCGCTTGATGAAGGCTCAGTCACGGGTCTCTTTCAGTAAGAACCTGGCGTTGAAGGGACGTATCGAACCAACCCTGGTGGAAGGTTACAGCGAAGAAACCGAACTGCTGCTGCGTGGCCGCAGTATCCGTCAGGCTCCCGATGTTGATGGTCAAGTCTACATCACCTCTGGCCAAGCTGATGTTGGCGACATTGTCGATCTCAAAATTACCGATTCATCCGAATACGATCTGATCGGCGAAATCTGCGAGAAATAGCCTTGCCTTGGAATCGCCCCCTGATTATCGGCCTCCTCGTGGTGCTACTGGCACTGACCTGGTGGCGTCTACAGCCTGGAGACGAAGAAATTCGCCACAGCCGACTGATAATGGGCACGATCGTCGAAATCATGGCCGGTGGACAGGATCCAGACGAACTGGAAGATGCTATTGATGCTGCCTTTGCCGAAATAGAACGACTGGACAAGCTTCTCAGCAGGCACAACCCAGGCAGTGACGTATCCCGTCTTTCACAAAGTGACAAGGGTGGCAAGGTCGCAGCGGAGACAGCTGAGGTGGTTGCACTGGGCCTGGATGTAGCTCAACAGAGTGGCGGTGCCTTCGACCTGACCCTCGGCAGGTTGAAATCTCTCTGGGGCTTCGAGAAGGAAACACCGACCGTTCCCGACCAGGACGCTTTATCTGTCGCTCTGGCCGGTACCGGGCCGACGGCCCTGTCCCTGGATGGCCAACAGGTCAGCAAGCAGGCTCCGCACCTGCAAATTGACCTTGGCGGAATCGCAAAAGGCTATGCCGTCGATCGGGCAATTGCCGTACTCAAGCTGCATGGTGTCACCAGTGCTGCAGTCAATGCAGGCGGCGACATGTACCTGCTCGGCCAGCGGCCCCAGACCCCAAAGCATCCAAAGCGTTTCTGGCGAATCGGCCTCCAGCATCCCCGTCAAAAAGATGCTGTCCTTGAAACGGTTCAGGTTCGTGATCGCGCCGTGGTTACCTCCGGAGATTATGAGCGCTTTTTCGAACAGGAAGGTATTCGCTACCACCATATCTTCGATCCACAGAACGGTCTTCCGGCCAGGCACTGCCAGAGCGTGACAATTATTGCTGATAGCGTTGCCCTGGGTGATGCTCTGGCTACGGCAGTTTTCGTCCTGGGACCAAAAGCAGGCCTGCAGCTACTGACACAATATCCCCAGGTGGAGGGTTTGATCGTTGCTGTGGACGGCACCTTGCATACCAGCCCCGACTGGACACGCTACCAGGTTACACCATGAAAACACCCTGGCATTTCATGACCCCTGGAGACTGGCTGATTGTACTGTTTTTATTGACAACCTCTCTGGCAGGTATCGCCTGGGTAGCAGCCGCACCGGGGGGGACGCGCGTAGTCGTCACCAGAGGTGAGCAGATTCTTTTCACCGCACCCCTTGACCAGCCACGCAGCATCGATCTCGATGGCCCACTCGGTCAGACTCACCTTGTTATAGATGAGCAGGGAGCCCACATTACCAACTCGCCCTGCCCGCGTAAAATCTGTATCTCCATGGGTCCGGCCAGACACACGGGTGATCTGCTGGCCTGTGTACCGAACCGTATCCTGGTTCACATCGACAGCCCAGCCGACGAAGAGGCTCCTTATGACCTGCTCAGTCGTTGATGCCAGAGAGCTGACCCGGGCACGCCGCCTGGTTTTTCTGGCCCTTTTTGTTGCTGTGGCCGTAACTCTGCATGCCTTCGAGACTCTGCTACCGACGCCCGTCCCCTGGATACGTCTCGGCTTGGCCAATATCATGACACTGGCCGCGCTCTATCTTTATGACAACCGTGCCGCATGGACCGTCAGACTGGCCAGGGTCGGTATTGGCTCCCTGTTGCTCGGCAGACTTTTCAGCCCCGGGTTCTGGCTGGCTTTAGCCGGTGCCATCGTTGCAACATCTGCTATGATTGTCCTGTATCGTGTCGCCGGACGGCGTCTGAGCCCCATAGGGGTTTCAGCGGTTGGGGCTGCCGGCCATGCTCTGGGCCAAATTCTGGCTGCCCGGCTGCTGGTCATCCAGCACGAAGCGATCTGGCAGATTTTCCCGCTATTTCTGTTCTTCACGATCTTTTCCGGAATCTTGACAGGGTGGCTTGCTGCCGGTCTGCTTGAGCAACTAAAGCAACATCCGGCATTTCAGAACAGCACAGGACATGGCCAGCAGTAAGTCCGGTTTACAAGAAAGGGTTTGCAGATGAACCGATGGCAACTATTTTTTGCAGCTATCATGCTTGGCACATTGTGCGCCTGTGCTGCACAACAGGGGGTCACAACCACTCCGGCCAGCCCCCCCTCCGATAAAACCAGTCCCGCCCTTATTATAAAAACACCTTTAATCCAAAGGGTAAACCTGCCCTGCACAGTGGTCAACAACACCGAGTCACTGACGGTCAGCTACCCGGCAAAGAGTATTTACCGTAGCGGAGCCGTACTACCGAAAGAGCAGGGCTTGGCGTGTCTTGAAGCGCTGGCAAACTGGCTGAAAAGCGCACCGCAAAGCCGCTGGCAGGTAGAGGTGGCAGGTGAAGAGGGTT
>JAUWTX010000018.1 GCA_030614505.1 Desulfuromonadales bacterium | reverse complement strand
GTTGATTGTTGAGTTTGCCCCTGTTTGTTTGTTACTCGGCATTCTTTGTCGAGCAAAGGAGTCTGGCTATGGGTTTTCTGCGACAGATAGGAATCCTGACGATCATTGTGTTGTCGGTGGCGGGGGGTGTTCGCGCCGAGGAATCGTTGCGTTATGCTGGGGCGACTACGTTACAGCGTTTTTTCATGCCAGAGGCTGGCCTTATTTTTACTGGTGATACGGCGATTAAGGTACATATTGAAGGGGGTAATACCGGCCCGGGAATCAGTGCCTTGCTGAAGGGTGATATCGATATGGCCGGCGCTGGACGCCTGCTAACGGAAGCGGAAAAAAAGCAGGGGTTGGTTGAGCATTTTCTCGGCTGGGATGTGCTGGCGATAGTTGTGCATGAAAAGAATCCTCTGAATAATCTGACGCTCAATCAGCTGCAGGGAATTTTTTCCGGAGAAATCACCAATTGGCAGGAAGTTGGCGGTCATGCCAATCCGATTGTCGTGGTGACCTGCCCGAAGGGTTCCGGGATGCGAAGTGCGGTAAAAAAATTAATTCTGAAAAAGAAAGATTTCCTCTCTCGGGAGATTGTCTCGGCAATTGTTGCCGCATCCGATCAACAGGTCAGTATGTTTCCGATAGGAATTACCGCTGTGAGCAGCAGCATGCTCGACGCAGACAATGTTAAAGCGATCAAGGTTGATGGTGTTGCTCCAACGCCAGCCAATGTTTCTGCAGGGAGTTATCCTCTGACCAAGCCGCTGGTTTTGGTGACCATGGGTGAGCCACAAGATGACCTGGCCCGTTTTGTCGCCTTGGTGAAAAGCCCGCAGGGTAAAGCGATTTTGCAGGAATACTTTGTCCCGGTAGAATAACCCCCACTCTTTTGATGGTAGAAAACGGCCGTAGCGAAGGAAGGATGTTGAATTTATGAAATTGCGAGCCAAAATACTCTTGGCGCTGGTTTCGGTGAGTGTTATTCCCCTGATATTTTCTCTCTGGATGGTTGGTGGCATGGTCATTAGTGAGCTTGAGGCTCAGATGCAGTTGCGCGCTCAGGATTCGGCCAATTTTATCGAGCATACCACCACCAGTGTCTCGACGGAGACTCTGATGCTGGTGCGACGGTTGGCCGGTGAATCTAAGATGGTCAATGCAGTCTACTCCGATGGGGTGAGTGGTGGTAACGCACAGTTGACCAGTGTGCTTGCCGGCCTGGAGAACCTGCCTTTTGATCAAATCCAGGTTCTGGACGGAAACGGGCAACAGCTTTATCGGGACTTTCTCAATGGTAACGAAGAACTTCCCTCCACTTCCGGTGTTGAGCATCCGGTCATTGAAGCCAGCATGGAAGGCGAAGCCTATGCAGAAAATGGCCTGTTTGATGGCCGCATGGCAATTACCGCTGCCGCACCGATCCGCATGTACGGCAAACCGATCGGCCACCTGGTCGGGGTCACCTACTTCGATATAAATCTTGCAACACGTTTGAAAGCTCTCAGCCGCATGGAGATCGCCTTTTTCGATGAAAAGGGTATCTTTGCTTCTACCTCTCCCGAGTTGGTTAAGCTTGACCTCGCAACAATTCTCACGTCACCCAGTTACGATGTAAGGATCAGAAACAGCAAGCACCAGATCTTTTACAATTCTATCGCTGGTAAAAATCGTGGCGTATTGATGGCTCTGGATATCGCCACGCTGGATGCCGCCAAGAACCGCCTGCAACAATCCTTGTTGGTCATCGTATTAATTGTCGGCACGATTTCTGTTTTTATCGGCCTGTTTGTAGCAACAGGTATCGTCCGTCCCTTGCGAGAGGTTGTCGTAACCCTGCGCGAGATTTCTGCCGGCGGCGGTGACCTGACCCGAGAGTTAAAGGTGCACAGCAGTGATGAAATCGGTGAGCTGTCTGAGTGCTTCAATGGTTTTCTGGCTCGGCAGCGTGAGATGGTGAGCCGTATTCGTGATGTGACCAAGGATATGGCCGAGGCAAATGGGCAGATTCGCAACTCTTCCCACGAAGTCATGGAGGGCGCCGTGCGTCAATCGCAGGCTTTGGAAGAGTCTTCCAAGGCGATTGAAGGGATTGACGAAGCGGCCGGCGGGATCGCCGAGAGTACCGGAAATCTGGTCAGCTCTGCGGAGGAGAGTTCATCGGCAACTCTGGAACTTGGTGCAACGATCGAAGAGATTGCTTCCCAGATGGAGAAGCTTTTTGCCACCGTCGATGAAGTCTCCAGCTCAATCAACGAAATGTCAGTGGCCAGCCAGGAAGTTGCCGAGAATGTCGGTATCCTTTCCTCTTCTACAGAAGTGACGGTTTCGTCAATGCTGGAGATGGACGCTTCCATTAAGGAGATCGAAGAGAATTCCACACAAACCAGCAAGCTTGCCAACGAGGCGGCAGAGGATGCTCTGCGCGGTATGCAGACGGTTGAAGAAACGATCAAGGGCATCGAATCGATCAGACAGACCGTTGATCGGGCCAGCGAAGCGATCATGGAGCTTGGCAATCAGTCGAGTACTATCGGCAAGATTCTCACTGTTATTGATGATGTGGCTGATCAGACCAGCCTGCTTGCTCTGAATGCTGCGATTATCGCTGCCCAGGCCGGTGAGCACGGCAAGGGCTTTGCCGTAGTTGCCGATGAGATACGTGAGTTGGCCGAGCGTACTGCGGTCTCCACCCGTGAGATCGGCACGATTATCACCAACCTTCAGGAGGGAACCCAGGAAGCTGTAGTGGCTATGAAGGCAGGGAGTGAACAGGTCCACGAAGAGGTCAAGCGTTCCCAGGCTTCCCGTGTTGCCCTGGAGAAGATTCGCAGCAGTACCCTCAAGGCGACGGAGCAGGTCAATGGCATTGTTCGTGCTACGGAAGAACAGTCCCGGGGGAGTCGCCAGGTGACCGATTCGATGAATCAGGTTGCCGCCATGCTGCAGCAGATTGCCTCGGCAATCAATCAGCAGACTTCTGGGGCGCGTCAGCTTGCCGAAGGGGCCGAGTCGATGCGCGATATTGCTGCTCACGGCAAGCAGAGCACCAGTGAGCAGGCCAAGGGCAGCCGGCAGATCAACGAGAGCATGGAGCGGATCCGCTCCATGATTTCGATTATAGATGAAGCCACCCGTGAATTGACCAAGCGCAGCAGGGATGTCGTTGATGCTGTCAGTAGTGTTCACAAGGTCGCTGAAAGCAACGCCAGTCGTACTGCTGAACTGGATCATGTGGTCGAAACGCTTGCGCGGCTGACCAATACTCTGGAAGAGGAGGTAGGAGTCTTCCAGATATGATCGACACGGTTCTCAAGCTGACAATTCTGGGCTCGGGAACCAGTACCGGTGTACCTGTTCTCGGCTGTCATTGTGCTGTTTGCTCATCGACTGATCCGCGCAACAACAGAACACGTTGCAGTGTGCTGCTCGAATGGTCCGGTCGCAATGTTCTGATCGATACAGCTACTGATTTTCGGCAACAGGCGTTGCGTGAAGGTATTGAGCGGGTTGACAGTGTCCTCTATACCCATGCCCACGCAGACCATGTCCACGGCATCGATGATCTGCGGACCTTCACCCTGATGACCGGCAATGCGATTCCGGTTTATGCTTCACGTGGTGTTCTTGATCGGATTCAGGGGCTGTTCAGCTACATTTTCAGCGAGACGGACGTATCCGGATACCGGCCGCGTCTGCAGGTTAACGAGGTGACCGGAACCTTTGATCTGTTTGGGCAGAAGGTGACGCCAATACCCTTGGTACATGGTCCGGGCGAATCGCTCGGTTACCGGGTCGGTAATCTGGCTTACGTGGTCGACTGCAGTGCAATTTCCGAATCGTCCAGAGGATTGCTGGAAGGATTGGACGTGCTGGTTATTGATGCTTTGCGCTTTCGCGAGCACCAGGCCCACTTCAGTATTCGCGAAGCGATTGAAGTGGCCCGGCAGCTGCGGGTGCCGAGAACTCTGCTGACACACCTCACTCATGATATCGATTGTTCGCAGCACTCTGCCGGGCTTCCTGAGGGTGTTGAATTTGCCTATGACGGGCAGACCATAACGCTGCAACTGTAGAACGATTGGGACATATGTCGAATCACCAGGAAATACGTCTGCACGGGCATCTTGATGACACCATCGAATACTTCACGATGGCGGCGGCTCGCGATGCTTACAGCCGCTACTTCTTCGAGGAAACCAGCGACAATTTACGGTTTTTTTCTCCGGGGAATGAACTTATCCTTGAACTCGGGAATATCAGTCATTGTGGCAACGGAGGGGCTTTCTGCGAGTACATGTTTGGCGTCGACCAGCCGTTATCCGACCTGGCAAAAACCGATGTACGTAATCGTCTGGTTCTTTATGGCGCCTTCTATAAGGATGATGGAGGTCAGCTGGATTTTACGGCGAAAACCGATGGGCGTAATAGTTATGAACAGGTTTTTTTCGAGGGCAACGCCACAGTCAATTATTTCTTCTTCGTGACTGGGTCGGTTTCTGGAAAACTGCAGGAGCAGCAGGAAAATATCGCTCGATTGCTCGGTAAAACCCTCAAGCGTTCAGCCCATGTCGGGCTTGGTGACGATTCAGAACTGCTTGATGAGATATTCGGTATGCTCGGTCATCGCAGTTCACTTTACCTGGTCAAGCTGATCCACAAAAAACACAAACAGTACCACGATGCCTTCAAGGAGCTCTATTTCGAATACAAGACGATCCCGGACTACGAATTTGAAAAATTGCAGGAACTGGCAGATGAGTTAAAAATCGACAGGTACCAGCAGGAACGCATTCGTATCGATGTCATGTACAAGCATCCTGACAACCAGAGGATTGTTGACGAGTACAAGAACATCCTGATCGAATGTAATCTGAAGGGGAGCATCAACCAGTTGGAGAACGCCCGTCTGACCCGCCTGAAAACATTGTCGGTGCGTAACAAAATCCCTTCAGCGCTCTTCTATACGCTCGATAAGATGCTCAAGCACGATAAGATGGTTGATCTTGATGAACAGGATTATCTGGCGGAAACCCGGCAGGTGCTTGAGGGAATCTTCTTTACCGAAGCCCAGATCGATGCCAGCATCAACTCCGAGGATATGTCGTTGCTGTTGCATGCCAAACACCAGGCAAGTGAAAATCGTGATCACACCTTTGAACATATCCTGCTGGAGACTGGCAAGGCCTGTGATGAAAAGATCCACGAAGGGGCCGATCTCACCCTGCTGGAGCATTTCTCCTACATCATTACCTACTTTGATCGTTACGATAATACTGCTGCAGTGATTAACCAGCTGGCCTTTATGGAGAACGTGCATTTCGGTGAGGAACAGATCCGCAGTCTGCTGGGCAACAAGAAGGCTTTTGATGAGCTCGATTCGAAACTCTGGAAAGACCTCTTCTTCAAGCAGGTGTATGACAACAAGTATCTTGGCCAGTTCGGTCGCAAAAAAGTTGTCTGTCTGCAAAAAGGTCTGGCACTGATTGAGGATAGTCACTTGACGATCAAGGCACTGGTTGATCAATTGCGCATCCTAGAGAAGGCAGAGCGCCTCTATGTGATCCTGTTGGCCCACGTCAAAGAGCGTATCCGTAACTTCTACTCCAAGTACAATACCCGGATTGAGCAGGAAACGTTGCTGGTTGAGGTGGCTGATGAGCTCTACAGCAAGGGTCTCCACACTGCTGATATTCCGCTGGCCCAGTTCCATAATGTGGTGATGAACATAAAGAAGGAAGCGGTTTACATACACGACCTGCTACCCAAGATTATTACCGAACGTGACGCCGGCCTGCGCGAGGATTTCCTCGATAACAGCGGTCTCGACCGCTTCTATGTTGAAGAGCTTGAGCGCGAATATTTCGAACTCAACAATCTCAACATGGATGACCTTTACCTGATCCGCAAAGGCTATGCGGACTGAACCCTCCTACGATTGTGAAATTCATCATGAGCCAGCCAGCCCTCAATCAGATCCGCAATATCGGCATCATCTCGCATATCGATGCCGGTAAAACGACGGTCTCCGAGCGTATCCTCTACTATTGTGGTGAAATTCACAAGCTGGGTGAGGTCCACGATGGTATGGCGACCATGGACTGGATGGCACAGGAGCAGGATCGCGGTATTACCATCACGGCCACCAGTACCACCTGTCGCTGGCAGGATACCTGGCTTAACTTGATTGATACCCCGGGACATATTGATTTCACCATCGAAGTAGAACGTTCCCTGAGAGTTCTGGATGGTGCGATTGCCATCTTCAGTGCCGTTGAAGGTGTGCAGCCACAGAGTGAGTCGGTTTGGCGCCAGGCTGATCGTTACGGCGTGCCGCGCATCTGTCTGATCAACAAGATGGATCGGGTCGGAGCCGACTACCAGGCGGTACTCAAACAGATGCAGGAGCGCCTCGGCGCCCGCCCGATACTGATGCAGTTGCCGGTGGGGGAAGAGGGTGACTTCCACAGTGTTATCGATCTTCTCGAGGGCTGCGAGTTGACCTTTGAAGAAGGTGGGTTCGGTGCGGCAGTTGCCTGCGTACCCGTTGCTGATGAACTCAAAGCGTCCATTGCCGAAGCCCGTGAAACCCTGGTTGAGGTAGCGGCCGACTGGGATGATGCCTTGCTTGCAGATTTTCTGGATGGTCAGGAAATTGGCGCAGAACGCATTCGTCCGGCTCTGCGCAAGGGGGTTCTGGCCGGTCAGTTGTTTCCGGTGTTCCTCGGCTCGGCATTGCGTAACAAGGGGATTCAGCCGCTTCTTGATGCAGTTACAGACTTATTGCCTTCACCTCTTGATCTACCGCCGGTTCCGGCACCTCAAACTGACGACGGAGAAGATCTCCTGCTGCCCTGCGATGCGTCCGGCCCGCTTTGTGCCTTAGCTTTCAAGGTGCTTTCCGATGAAGGCCGCAAGCTGACCTACCTGCGGATTTACTCAGGAGAGCTCAAGGCAGGTGACACTCTGTTGAATACCACCCGTAACGTTCAGGAACGTGCGTCACGACTCTTTCGCATGCATGCTCACAAGCGTGAGCGGATCAATATTGCCCGGGCCGGTGATATCGTAGCTGCTGCGGGCATTAAAGAGGCTTTGACCGGAGACACCCTTTGTGCCCAAGACCAGCCGTTGTTGCTCGCCGGTCTTACCATCCCCGAACCTGTGGTTTCCCTGGCGGTGGAACCAAAACAGATCCAGGATCGTGATAAATTGCTCCTGTCGCTGGAAAAGCTTCAATGGGAGGATCCGACCTTTCGGGTGCGTGAAGATGAAGATACCGGCCAGACGGTTTTGACCGGCATGGGTGAACTTCATCTTGAAGTGGTGCTTCGAAGGTTGGCCGACGACTTCGGCGTTGATGTTAATGCCGGTCGGCCACAGGTTGTCTACCGGGAGAGCGTGTCTGCTGAGGCCCGTCACACAGAAGTCTTTGAGCGGGAGATCGACGGCAAGTCGCAGCGTGGTGAAGTGACCCTGCGGGTTGCCCCGCGTGAGCGTGGTGCCGGAATTGAGATTGTTTTGCCCCTGGCTGACACGGAGGGTTTAAGTACAGAAATCCTCGAAGCACTTGATGAAACTTTGCATATGGCTGTACAAGCGGGCGTGCAGATCGGTTACCCGATGGTTGATTTGAGTATCGTTGTTGAGCAGGTACCGGTCACTCCCGGAGTGACTACTGCCCTCGGTGTGCGTGCTGCCGCTCAACGCGGCCTCATCCTGGCGGTGCGTGCGGCTAAGCCGATTCTGCTCGAGCCGGTCATGGCTTTGGAAATTACCTCGCCGAACGAATTCTCAGGCAAGGCTCTGGGTAGTCTGCAGAAGAAGCATGGTCGTGTCGAAGGAATGGAGTCTAGCGGGGTGATCGATATCATCCGTGCTCTTGTGCCACTTTCAGAGATGTTCGGCTATATGACCGAACTGCGCAGCGCCACCCAGGGGCGTGGCTCTTTCACCATGGAGTTCAGTCATTACGATAAGGCCCCCGCTGCGGTCCTGAAGCGATTTGGTTTGGTATAGGTTGCTATTGAAAAAAGGCAGACAACCTGCGGTCCAATTTCTCTGGATGTAACAAAAACTCTTCCAACAATCAATCCCAGTGTTTAATAACCCCCGATTCAAGAGCCGCGCGTTCGACTGCGGCCGTCACCTCTTTGTGAACTTCAGGATGCAGAAGAGAGGGCACCAATTCATTTTCCTCAGCGTGCTTGGCGATGGCCTTGGCGGCAGCGATCTTCATCTTGTTGTTGATACGGGTTGCTCGCACGTTCAGTGCACCACGGAACAACCCAGGGAAGGCGAGTGCATTGTTGACGCTCTTGCCGTCGGCAGCAAAAGACGCCCCCGCCTGTACGGCGAGGTCTGGATTGATCTCGGGCTTCGGGTTGGAGAGGGCGAGGATCACTGATCCCTTGCGCACCATCTCCGGCTTGATCAGGTCAGGGCAGCCGGTGGTGGCGATGATGACGTGAGCCTTCTTCATTACCTCGTCCAGTGTCCCGGCTTTTCCGCCCGCCACAACGAGTCGTTCGCAGGCTGTCTCATCGAGGTCGGCACCGATCACTTCTTTAACCCCGTAGGAAAGCAGAAGCTTGCTGATTCCCATCCCTGCGGCGCCCAGGCCGACCATGCCGACTACCGATTTTTTCAACATCAGACCGGAAAAACGGCTGGCATTAAGTAGAGCCGCCAGCACCACGACTGCGGTGCCGTGCTGGTCGTCATGCATCACCGGGATGTCGAGTTCGGCGTCGAGGGTGTCTTCGATTTCGAAGCATTCCGGTGCCTTGATGTCTTCAAGCTTGATCGCGCCGAATGTTGGCGCGATGTTGCGCACTGTTTCGATAATCACCTTGGGGTCGTGGTCTTGAATCAGGATCGGTACGCCACTGATGCCGACCAGGTAGTCGAAGAGTACGGCTTTACCCTCCATCACGGGCATGCCGGAGACTGCGCCGATATCGCCGAGTCCGAGGATCGCTGTGCCATTTGTGACGATGGCAACCTGGTTTGGAATCGAGGTGTACTGGTGGGCGAGTTCTGGAGAGCGCTCGATGTCTTTGCAGATGACGGCGACTCCCGGCGTGTAGATCTGGCGTACGTCCGTGATGGTCTCTATCCTCACCTGACTCTTGGTGGCGATTTTCCCGCCTTCATGTACCTGGTGGACCATATCGATCACATCCTCGACGATAATTCCTTCAAGATCGGCAATGGCATCGACCAGATCCTCGAATTGCTGATCGGAGTCCACGTAAACGACAATTTCGCGTGTGTTGTGCGTGCGCCCAACTCGTATCAGGTGAATATCGCCGACACTGACATTATTCTCTGCAATTGCGGTCGTCACGCTCGCCAGATGCCCCGGTTTGTCATTGAGCATCAGGCGCAAGCATTTAGCGATCTTCCCCGCACCCTGTTCGATTTCCATAACCCTCTCCGATCGATACCCGGCACGGTCGTTACCAGGTTAGTAATAAAATTCCAAAGTATTATAGTCGTTCAGACGTCCTGCGCAATGGGAAAGCGCAGAACTCTGCAACTCCTGGTCGTGCCCGGACAAATTAGATCACCTGAACTCCATGCCGATCAGGGTGACATCATCAATCGGCAGGGTGCTACCGCCGAATTCGCGCAGGGCGATCATGGCATCACGGATGACGTCGTCTAACGGCTTGTCTCTCTGGGCCAATAGTTGCTCGAGAAAGCGCTCTTCGCCGTAGGCTTCATCTCCCTTGCCAAGATGTTCGGTGATGCCGTCGGTATACATGAAAACCCGGTCTCCAGGAGTCAGTCTGGCTTCACCTTCCTCAAAATCGACCAGTTTTCCAACACCTATCACTGTGCCGCCTGCATTCAGGTGTTCGACCCCACCGTCTCTGCGCAGCAGAAGGGGGGGTGGATGCCCGGCATTACTGTAGCGAAGATGGCCGGTATGAGGATTGATCAGTATATAGCTGATGGTGAAGAATTCCTCGAACCGTTCGAAGGGATACTCCGTTTCCAGTTCCTGTAAAACTTGTTGGGGAGGGGTGATTTCGTAAAAGGGTGGGTGCTCGATTGGCCTTTTGACAAGTTGTCCGGTGTGCAGCGACAGGCTTTGATGAACAGAGACCGTGACCATGGCCGAGGAGATACCGTGCCCACTGACATCCAGCAGGTAGGTCATGACAGTCTGTTCATCGAGTTGAACAACGTTGAACAGGTCCCCGCCAACTTGCTTGCATGGCATGTATCTCCACGAGTAATGCAGATTGTCGTAACTCGGTTGCCTGGTTGGAATCAGGCGGCTTTGGATGTTCGCTGCAGATGCCAGGGCTTCCTGAAGTTCTTCCTGGTAGTGGGAAAGCTGATGACGGGTCGCATCGAGTTTCCGGGCCAGTTTGCGGATAGTGAACAGACTGTGTATTTTACCTGCCAACAAGTCCTGGTTTTTTGGAGAGGTAAGGGTGTCGCTGAGCGGTTCGAGTCTGGCTATGGTGTCGCGATTCGGTTGTGCTGAGCTGTCAAAGGCCAGGCAGGCGGTGTGGTTTTTGTGACAATCCTGCAGCCAGGCCTCCCATTGGTCGATATTGCAGTCACGGTTGAGTTGCAGATCAATGATGCAGAGGTTCGGTTGGGGGTCAAGGGTGGATGGCTTGGTGAGAGTTGTGGCACGGGCCGCCGGATAGCCAAGTGCGTGCAAGTCATCACAGAGGGACTGGTTTGTCTCGTTGCTGGGTGAAATGACCAGGATCTGCCGGAGCATAAAGTATGTCCTTTCTTCACCATCTGTTCAATGCTCCGTGCAGTATTAATGAAAAGTGCGCAGATGGCAAGCGGCAGCTGTCGACGGCAAGCGCCAGACTTTGACCGCAATCGTGAAACAGGATAAACTCAGCGTGTAGAAAAACTACTCAAGGAGAGTTTGTATGAGTTTCTCAGTGCGGGTTGAAGAGTATTTGCAGAAGATCGAGAGTTATGGCAAAGAGAACCTTGCCGATATCCTGCATGAAATCGGTGAAGCGGTCCCTCTGATTACCCAGCAGTCGCGTTTTCGACTCTATCTTGAAGATCTGACCGGCGGCATCCTGAGTTGTGTGCTGGCAAGAGGGCGCATCCGGCAGGTGGTGCGCAACTATGTTTTTTCCCTCACTGATGAGAATTACCTGGTTTCCAGAGTCTACATTGATCAGCAGGATGCCGAGTTTATCGACCGAGGGCGTTTACCGCCTCGGGCACGGCAACTTGCTGAGGATTTCGGCCTTGCGGCATCAATCCAGTTGCCTCTGGTACACAAAGGGCGTTCCATCGGTGTCATTTGTGTCGACAGTTCCCGGATGGGCAACACGCTCAATGATGAGAACCGCCAGGTGCTGCGCGATTTCCTGGCGTTGGTGACGCCGGTTCTCGATCAGGCGCGCAAATATCATCAGCAGATCATCGTGGCACGGCGTATCGACGAATCAAAAAAGAAAGAGGCTGCCCGCACCATGGTGCGTTCGGCGGTGCGTCTGATCGACAAACTCTCTCTGGCGTCGGTACTGGTGCCTTCACGTATCGGTGCAGTAAGT
Source organism: Desulfuromonadales bacterium (assembly GCA_030614505.1). Taxonomy (GTDB): domain Bacteria; phylum Desulfobacterota; class Desulfuromonadia; order Desulfuromonadales; family BM103; genus M0040. The sequence goes on along the minus strand of JAUWTX010000018.1, from coordinate 5,123 downwards.
AAAAGCAAGGGCTTACAGGTTCTGGCTTCCTACGCCAAGGAAAGAAAGATACAGCGTCTGTACGAGGATGAAAAACTGATAGATTTGAGCTCCGGCAAGTCTCTGCTTTCCCAATATATCAACGAAGAGGGCGTGATCATCGACGAAACCCTGCTGCGCCCCCTCTACTTCCCCAGCCTCAAAGCGCAATCACTGCAGAAACGATATCTTACCGAGAAGATTGGCCTGACCTCTCTCTATGTGGTGCCTCGTTACGATGGTCGCACGCGTCGAGTTACCTGCCTGGTCAACTACTTTACTCGAGAGCCTTACCGCTTCAGTGATTTCGAGCAGGGCTTGTTGGAAGCTCACGCGGAGATGGCTGAGCGGGTAATTCAGGAGATCGGCAATGAGCACATGGAGATCCAGGTACTCTCGGAAATCAACGACCTGCTCCAGGAGCACTTCGAGGGAATTCAACCCTTCCTGAACCGGGTCCTGGCCAAGGCCACGGAACTGATCGGTGCCGATACCGGCAGTATTGCCCTGGTTCAGGAGCGCGACGGCGATGCCTGGGTGATTGTCGAGGAGGAAGACGGTACACTGGTTGGTGCCAAGAGTAAGGAATGGTTAAAGAGGAATATTCCATTCATGCGTATTGGTGGCACTGAACTTCCACGTGTCGAGCGCAGTTTGACCGGCTATGTTGCCTCCTCTCGGCAGCCGATGATCGTTGATGATGTTTTTCAGGAATTGTCCGGAGAAAGTTTTTATCGGCAAGTGACGCGGGAGATCCGTAGTGAGATCGCTGTGCCGGTGACAGTGGAAGAGCAGGTTCTGGCCGTAGTCTGTTTGAGCAGTCTGACTCCGCACTTTTTTACCGATGAGCACCAGCGCATCCTGCAGATCATCGTGCAGATGATCGCCCGCCACCTGACTGGTTTGCTGCAAATCGAACGGCTAACTTCCGAGGTACAGCGTTTGCGGACAGATGTAGCCTACCGCGACCCGAAAATTTCATCGTATCGCCTCGGCAATATTATCGGTAACTCAAGCAAGGCCCGGGAAATTGTCTCGACCATTGAGACCATTACCCCACCTTTGTCCCGACGTATGCTCATGTGGCAGCGGTCTGATCTCCGCGAAGCTGCTCTCGGTCTACCGACTATTCTGATTAACGGGGACACCGGCAGCGGTAAGGAGTTCCTCTTTAACAACATCTATACCCGTCTCAATGAACTGTATCGAGCCCGGGCCGGCGTAACCGGGGAATTGCCGATCACCAAAACCAATATCGCTGCTTACAGTGGAGAGTTGACCTACTCTGAACTCTTTGGTCATAAGCGCGGGGCGTTTACCGGCGCCCATGCCGACCGACACGGAATTATCGAAGAAGCCAACGGTGGAGTGGTGTTTCTTGATGAGATTGGCGATGCTGATCCGAAGACCCAGGTGCAGCTGCTGCGCTTCCTTGACAATGGCGGTTTCGTTCGTCTCGGCGAAAATCAGACCCGCTTTGCCCGGGTATTGATGGTTGCCGCCACCAATCAGGATCTGCCGAGTCTGATTGCTGAAGGACGTTTCCGTGCCGACCTCTATCACCGGCTGTCGGAGCTTACCATCACAGTCCCGTCGCTCAATGAACGACGGGAGGATATTCCTGATCTAGCGGTTCACTTCCTCGGTCAGCTCTACCGTATTTATCGTCAGGTCGACGAACCGGTAGATCATGTCCCTGCGGTTAGTCTTGAGGCACAGAAGCTCCTTGCCCAGCACAATTATACGGGCAATATCCGTGAATTGCGTTCGATCCTGTTGCGTTCCCTGCTGTTTCGTCAGGGTTCGGTCATCTCGGGCGACGACCTCAGGAGAGCTTTGGACAACCGTCAGCAGTCTGCCCTTCGTAAGGAGTCAGATCAGGATCCGTTACGGCGCATTCAAGCAGCTCTGCAATCGGGGGAAGGCGATTTCTGGGCTCTGGTCCACAAACCGTTTGTCGATAACCAGCTGACCCGCGATACGGTGCGGGCATTGATTGAAGAAACTCGTCGTGCCGGCGCCCGCAACATGCCTGATATTGCTCTTGCACTCAGGGCCTGCGATCCACATAGCCAGAATGACGACGAGCAGCGCAGATTCTATAAATTCAAAAACTTTCTCTACAAGACAGTGAAGGTTTAGGTTGAATCCCCATAGAGACTCTGTCATCGTCTCGTTTCCCCATCTCATCAACCCCTCCTGTTTGTACATTTCCTTATGTCAGCTTCACTGTGTATATGGCTAACACATCTAATTTGTTGATGATTATTCCCAGAAGAAACAACTGTAAGTAAGTGTTGTATGTGTTTTGGTAAAATAACGGTTTACAGGTAGGGTATTGTCATGGTAAAAGCCTATTTGTCTTGTGTGTATACGAATGTGTTGATTGGAGTATTGTACGGCAATCACATAAACAATGACGGAGGAATAAGTGAAGGAAAAGGCCACGAGAAGCCTCGTGAAAACCATCTCCTGGCGTATAACCGGCACCGTGGATACCATAGTGATCGCTTTTTTTGTGACCGGTAATGTCTCAATGGCCTTGTCAATCGGGGTTGTCGAAGTCTTCACCAAGTTGCTGCTGTATTACTTGCATGAACGAGCCTGGAATAAAGCCAGCTTTGGACGGATTGAAGAAAAACCGATTGAGTACCAAATCTAGGAGGCTGCTGGCAGCAGGGGGCAGAATGAAAACGGGAACCAGTATGAAAAAATATGTCGACAGGTTAAGTCAGAGGTTTCATGGGTCGCGTGATGTCCATGTTGTCCTGGATTATTTTTTGAATCATTTCGGACATAAAGTTGGTTTCGCCTCCAGCATGGGAGCAGAAGATCAGGTTTTAACCGATTTTATTGCAAAAATAAATCCACAGACGAAAGTCTTTACTCTGGATACGGGTCGTCTACCCGAAGAAACTTATGAGCTGATTGATCAAACCCGGAGTCGTTACTCTGAGCTTAATCTTCAAATCTATTTCCCGCGCCATGAAAACATTGAGAAAATGGTGGCAGAAAAAGGGCTTAACCTGTTCTACGAGAGTATTGAGAACCGCAAGCTGTGTTGTTATTACCGTAAAGTGGAGCCTTTGCAACGTGCACTGAGCGGTCTTGATGGTTGGATTACCGGTTTGAGGCGAGAACAGTCAGTAACACGCTGGCAAACCCGGCTGGTTGAGTTTGACGAAGACAACGGCATTTTGAAAATAAACCCTCTCATCTATTGGACGGAAGATGATGTCTGGAAGTACATCAGGCAAAACAGGGTACCTTACAACAAACTGCATAATGCAAACTACTCCAGCATCGGTTGCGCACCATGTACCAGGGCGGTTCCCAAAGGTGGCTCGGTTAGAGACGGGCGCTGGTGGTGGGAAAATTCGGGACATAAAGAGTGCGGACTGCACCGAAGCAATCGGGAGGTATTCTTTGAAGAAGCATAGAAAATTAAGTCATTTGAAACGTCTGGAAGCTGAGTCCCTCCACATTATGCGCGAGGTCGTAAGCGAATTTGACAATCCTGCCATGCTCTATTCAGTCGGCAAGGATTCAGCAGTCATGCTGCATTTAGCGATCAAGGCTTTTCATCCCAGCAAACTGCCTTTTCCGCTGGTGCATGTCGATACGACCTGGAAATTCAAGGAAATGATCAGCTTTCGCGATCAGCGGGTCAAGGAACTGGGTCTGGAACTTCTGGTGCATACAAACCAGGAAGGGCTGGCCGCAAATATCAACCCTTTCGATCATGGCAGCAAGGTTTACACCGACATGATGAAAACGGAAGGCCTTAAACAGGTATTGAACAAAAATAAGTACGATGCTGTATTCGGCGGGGCCAGGCGTGATGAAGAGAAGAGCCGCGCCAAGGAACGTATCTATTCGTTTCGCGATAAAAACCATCGCTGGGATCCCAAAAATCAACGTCCGGAACTGTGGAATATCTACAATGGCAAGGTTCGTAAAGGTGAGAGTATCCGGGTGTTTCCTCTTTCCAATTGGACAGAACTGGATATCTGGCAATATATCTATCTGGAGGATATCCCCATCGTGCCACTCTATTTTGCACAGGAACAGCCGATCGTGGAGCGTGACGGCGTGAAGATTATGGTCGATGACGAGCGTTTTCCTCTTCAAGAAGGTGAAGTCGTGCGTATGGAGAAGGTACGTTTTCGCACCCTGGGCTGCTATCCACTGACCGGTGCGGTGGTGTCCAGTGCAACGACACTGCCTGAGATTATCCAGGAGATGCTGTTGACTAAAACCAGCGAGAGACAGGGTCGACTGATCGATAGCGATCAGTCCAGTTCCATGGAGCAAAAGAAGGTGGAGGGATATTTCTGATGACTAGCCAATCCGCGCTGATTGAAACTGATATCGACGCATATCTTCATCAGCATGAGAACAAAGAACTGCTGCGATTTATCACTTGCGGCAGTGTTGATGATGGTAAAAGCACCCTGATCGGTCGTTTGCTGCACGATTCAAAGCAGATCTATGAAGATCAGATGGCAGCGATCGTCAAGGACAGTAAGAAAGTGGGGACCACCGGTAAAGTGGTGGATCTCGCCTTGCTGGTGGATGGTTTACAGAGCGAGCGTGAGCAGGGGATTACGATTGATGTCGCTTATCGCTACTTTTCAACGGATAAGCGAAAATTCATTATTGCTGACACCCCGGGCCATGAACAATATACTCGCAATATGGCGACGGGAGCTTCAACGGCCGATCTGGCAATCCTCCTGATTGATGCTCGCCACGGTGTGCAGACCCAGACCCGCCGGCATTCGTTTATCGTGCGCATGATGGGAATCAAACATGTCGTGGTGGCGATCAACAAGATGGATCTGGTAGGCTTCTCCGAGCAGGTTTTTGATGACATCAAGGCAGAATACCTGGAGTTTGCCAACGGCCTGGGTCTGAGGGATGTTGTCGTCACGCCGATCACGGCGCTGGATGGCGACAATGTGGTCACCTTGAGTGAAAAAATCCCCTGGTTCCGGGGCGTATCGTTGATGACCACCCTGGAGACGGTTGCCATTGCAGAAGACCAGAACTTTGACAGCTTCAGGTTCCCGGTGCAGTATGTCAATCGACCTGACCTCAACTTC
>JAUWTX010000272.1 GCA_030614505.1 Desulfuromonadales bacterium | reverse complement strand
TGCTTAATTATCTCCCCCTTTTCCCCGGTCTGGCTGATGCGCTTCTTGTGCGGATTGAGAATGTGTGTGATCTGATGGTGCCGGACCTTTCGTATGACGGCATCGCGGCGATGCGGGCTTATCATGAGATGTGCGCGCTGGATGATCCGGTGGCGCTTGCTGAGTTGCGACGGGGGTTGTTGGAGTATTGTCGGTTGGATACTTTGGCGATGGTTCGGGTTTTGGGGGAGCTTGAAGGTTGTAATTGAGTGAGGTGTCCAGAAGCCTTCTGCTATAACGGATATAAAAGTACCCTTGGAACGCTTGTAATGCCTTTAAGGGGATCAAAAGTATCTTTTACGTATTGTTGTTGACAGGTAGATCAAGAGGTAGTATTTTACCCTTAAACGAGCCTATTCGCCTTAAGAGGTAAAGATATGCCTATTAAAGACATGTATTCTATGAGCAATGGTGCTCTTGCTGAAATGGTTGGCCAACGTATCGATCAGATTCGGCTGGAGCAGAACCTCTCGCAAGAAGACGTTGCCAAGGCTGTCGGGATCACCACTAAAACCTATCGTAAGCTTATTGATGGAGGTGGAAAGTTAGAGACACTGGTTGCCGTTCTAAGGGTTCTTGGTGAATTGGAGTTGGTTGATGCGTTTGTGCCTGAGAGCACTTTCAGCCCGTTGCAACTAGCCAAGCTTAAAGGCAGGGAGAGGCAAAGAGCTTCCAGAAAGAGAACGTCACTTCCGGCAGACGCTGAGCAGACAGAGGACCTCGACTGGTGAGCATCAAAACAGCACAAGTTAAATTGTGGGGGGAATTTGTCGGCGCACTTGCTCTGGATGAAGAGACCGGCTTTGCCACCTTTGAGTATGCGCCAAGTTGGCTGGACAGAAAGATTGAGATCGCTCCCGTTCGTATGCCACTTGCATCACGCAAATATACCTTTCCCGGCTTGAATCATGAAACATACAAAGGCTTGCCAGCGGTCTTTGCCGACTCTCTTCCTGATGATTTCGGCAATGCAGTCATTAATGCCTGGTTGGCCCGGCAGGGCCGTAGCGCAGATTCATTTACAGCCCTGGAGCGTTTGCTCTATAGCGGTTCCCGAGGGATGGGAGCTCTGGAGTATTCACCGGCCATGCGTGAGCGAGGAAGGAACCCGGTAGGGAATCTGGAGATGGAGTCACTGATAGCTATGGCGCAGCGTGTACTCGATCAGAGAGCCCACCTGGCTGCAGGGTCCGAGGATGTCGATGGCAACGGCATGGAAGCAATCTTTCAGCTCGGAACCTCTGCTGGTGGTGCGCGGGCCAAGGCCGTCGTTGCTGTCAATCAGTCGCGCACATCAATTCGTTCCGGTCAACTCACGGCCCCCAAGGGTTATGAACACTATCTTCTGAAGTTCGATGGTGTTGCCGAGAAAAGCAGTAACAGTCAGACTTTCGGTGATCCCAAAGGTTATGGACTGATGGAATATGCTTACTATCGCATGGCGACCGATGCCGGAATCGAGATGTCGCCGTCAGAACTCCTGCACGAGAACGGACGATCTCACTTTATAACCAAGCGATTTGATCGTTACGGCAACGACAAGGTTCACATGCTTTCGTTGTGCGGCATGGATCATTCTGACTATAAAAAACCCGGTACATACAGCTATGAAGAGCTCTTTGCTATAGCTCGAAAGCTGCGATTGAGTCGTCAGGAAGCAATCGAGGTTTTCAGACGGATGGTGTTCAATGTCGTTAGTCGTAATCAGGATGACCACGCCAAGAACGTTGCCTTTCTGTTGGACCAAGCCGATCTGAAGTGGAAATTGGCACCGGCTTTCGATATTGCTTACAGCTACCGCAAGGATTCACCCTGGGTCGGTTCGCACCAGCTCACTCTCAACGGCAAGCGGGATGACTTCACCCGTTCGGACTTGCACGCCGTTGCGCAGGCCTGTATCGGTCATTTCAGCAAAAAAGATGCGGATAAAATCATCGATCATGTGGTTGATGTTGTTGCTTCCTGGGATCAGTATGCGAAAGAGGGCGGGGTTTTCCCTGTATTGCAGAAGGAGATCAAGAAAAACTTGCGGCTTGGGATTTGATGGATTGATATTATATGCGTTGGATTTTTTCTATAACGTGTCTGCTCAGAAATTGGGGACACTCAAAATTGGGTGTCCCTTTTGAGTGTCCCCAATTCTGAGAGAGTGTTTTTTGTACGTCTTTGATCAAATTAAGTTACGATCAACCCTATGAGAAGAAAAATTGAGCTGCTCTCGCCAGGCGGGGATATTGAGTCTGTAAAGGCTGCCATTGTGGCCGGTGCCGATGCGATATACCTCGGGCTGAATACTTTTAATGCCAGGATGCGGGCAACCAATATAGAACTTGATGACTTAACCGGCATTGTAACTCTTGCCCATAGAAACAACTGCGAAATATTTATAACGATCAACATCATTATCGTTGAAAGTGAAATTCGGGCTTTAATCAACCTACTGAACAAACTTGTAAATTCAAAAATCGATGGAGTTATTGTTCAGGACCTGGGGTTGCTCTATCTGTTATCAACATATTTTAAAAATCTTAAAATACATGCATCAACCCAACTGACAACGCACAATGAAGGTCAGATAAAATTCCTCAGCGAACTTTCTGCAACAAGAGTCAATTTATCTAGAGAACTGAATCTTGATGAGTTGAAAACTCTGACTCGGGTTGGCCATGAAAATAACATTCTCAGTGAAGTCTTTGTCCATGGTTCCAACTGCCTCTCTTTTTCAGGGCTTTGCTATATAAGCTCTGTCCTTGAAGGAAAATCGGCAAATCGAGGTCGCTGCAACCAATCCTGCCGAGAGCAATACGTGACCACCCCGGAGGGGAAAGATTTCCCCCTTAACCTGAAAGACAATTCTGCCTTTAACAATCTTAAGGAACTCTCTGACGCTGGCGTTGACTCCGTAAAGATAGAAGGGCGAATGAAGAAGTTTCATTACGTTTATACGGTTGTGAATGCGTGGCGAAACCTGCTCAACAATTTCTACTCTAACAATCAGGCAAGCAGCGATGATACTGCTCTTTATCAGGTGTTTAACCGGGATTTCACCAATGCTTTCTTAATCGGGAATCTCAACAAAGATGTGTTTATTGACAATCCTCGTGATAACTCTGCCCTTTATTTTCATGCAGTAAAAAAACGCTCTGCTGATGAAGGTATCCGACTAACGAAGACCGAGCTGCACGACATAAGAACCGGCATTACCACCAAGGTAAAAGCAAAAATAGCCACCTTATACATTTGAAAAACTCCCTTGCAAATAAGTGTCTCTGGTGACTCCGGGAGGGCGCTGAAAGTCT
>JAUWTX010000003.1 GCA_030614505.1 Desulfuromonadales bacterium | reverse complement strand
TTGAACTGGCTGGCGATGGTGCCGTAGACTGGCAGATCTTCATCAGCTGCATCGAACAGCTGATGGTTGCGCCGGTATTGTTTGCGCACATTACGCAGGGCGTCTTCGGCGCCGCGTTTCTCCATCTTGTTCAGGGCGATCAGATCGGCGAAGTCGAGCATGTCGATCTTCTCCAACTGCGTTGGTGCGCCAAACTCGCTGGTCATGACGTAGAGCGACTGGTCGCAGACCTCGACGATGCCGGCGTCTCCCTGGCCGATCCCGCTGGTTTCGACGATGATCAGATCGAAAGCAGCCGCTTTGAGCACGTTGAGTGCCTCACGGATCGCCGCCGAAAGTTCGCTGCGCGAGTCGCGGGTCGCCAGCGAGCGCATGAACACTCTTGGTGTGTCGATGGAGTTCATGCGGATACGGTCACCTAGCAATGCTCCGCCGGTTCGTCTGCGGGTCGGATCGACCGAGAGGATCGCTATTGTCTTGTCCTCGAAATCACGTAGAAAGCGGCGTACCAGCTCGTCGGTCAATGAACTCTTGCCGGCTCCACCGGTGCCGGTGATACCGAACACCGGCACTGCACCGGCCAGTTCGCGAACCTGCTGCTGCACTGCCTGCAACTGTTCGTCCGGCTGCCGGACCAGCTGCTCGGCGGAAGTGATCAGTCTTGCCACTGCCTGTGGATCGCGCTGCGGTAACCTTTCCAGGTCGTGAGAGAGCTGATGCGGTGGCGGGAAGTCACATTGCTCCAGTTCGTAGTTAACCATCCCCTGCAGACCCATGCGGCGACCGTCTTCAGGAGAAAAAATCTTGCAGATGCCGTATTCTTCAAGCTCCTTGATCTCGTCCGGCAGGATGACACCACCACCTCCACCGAAAATTCGCACATGTCCGGCGCCCTTCTCCTGCAGCAGGTCGTGCATGAACTTGAAAAACTCCATATGCCCGCCCTGATAGGAGCTGATGGCGATGCCTTGAGCGTCCTCCTGGATTGCCGCATCGACAACCTCGTGTACCGAACGATTATGTCCCAGGTGTACCACCTCGGCTCCTGAGTCCTGCATGATCCGGCGCATGATGTTGATCGACACATCGTGGCCGTCATAAAGGCTGGTGGCGGTAACGAAGCGGATCGGGTTTTTCGATTGATAGACAAATGTTTCCATTTTTGTGCTCTCCTTTAGTAGCCAGTCGGACGAACTTGCAGCCATTCGGACGAATTTGCAGCCAGGTCGTGGAGCTTGTTCATTATGGGTCGACAGGCTGCTGGCAGATCTTTGCTTAGCTCTTGGCGTACCGGAAAGATTCGGTGGCCTGGAGTCGTTGAGTTGATGCGAACGATGTTTTAATCTCCACATGTTTAGCAAACGTCGTGCCATGCGGGCAAGATCTGCTGAATTCATGGTAAACAGCATGATTCCAGCTTTTTTCCGGTTAGCAGCCCACCTGCACTGAGCATGAAGGTGACGTTTGCCCTCTTGATTGTCTACACTTGTTTACATATTGTTTGTATTGGTACGATTTAAGTCCTCTGCCTGATTGTAGAGTGATAATTGTTGGATTAGCCAGCTTTATAGTGCGCCGCCTGGATTCTGTTGCGTCCTTTAATCCCTTGTGAATGAGTTCTTGTCAGGGTTTGTGTAAACGAAAGGGGGATTCTGGCGGTTAGTCAGAGAGGGTGTCATCTCAGCCTGTTTTTCAGTTGAGGGAGGAGTGAAACTTTGTTTGCCAAGAAACCTGAAACGATGTTATTCTTTACTGTCTTAGTCGGGTAGTGTTTATAAGGCGGATTCTCCGCCAGGATCAGGCAGGCCTTTCAGCTCACTGGTTAGTCCGGGAGAGAAGAACCTCTTATGAGATCGTCATCTTCGTTGCGAAGCTTGGGTTCAACTGGAAAAGCAGAAAAAGAGAAATCATTGCAGCTGGTTCTCAGCCTAGATCGAAATCTGAAGGTTGTTTCGGTCAGTGAAAATAATTCTTTTGATCATCAGGATCAGGTTGTCATCGTCGGGAAAAGTCTCGATCAGGTAGGTGATTTACGTCATTTCCATGCTCTTCTGGCCACGGGATTCTGCTTCAAGTCCTTGCCCGTCCCGATTGGCGATCAGTGGTATGAGGCAGAATACCTGCAAGGTGGCTCTGACGGTACCCTGACTGGAGGGAAGCTGGTTCTGACTGCCCTTGGTCGTGGCAATGAAGCGGCCATGGTCCTCCATGATTTCGTGCAGTCTATAGATCCTTTTTCTCTGGATGCCGGTGGCGGGATCCTGCTGGTTGATCGTGCCGGGTTTATCCTGATGGTCAACCGGGAATTTGCTGACATTCTCGGTTTGCAGGTTGTTGATATGGTCGGGCACCATGTCAACGAAGCCTATCCTGATTCAACCCTGTCGCGCTTGCCCAAAGTTATGGATTCCGGAAAGGCAGAGATTGGTGAACCGCACCAGATGAACGGCCGTCAGATCGTTGCCAGTCGCTGGCCGCTGAAAAAAAACGGCAAAATCTTCGGGGCTTACGGCAAGGCACAATTGAGGGAAGGGCCGAAGCCGTCTCGTCTTGCCGGCAAACTTCCACCGGCAGTGGGCAAGTCGAATCGTCGTGCTATTGCCGGCCACCGTCCGACCGCTCTGTACGATGTTGATCAGATTGTCTGCCAGGGCCAGACGATGCGGGACCTCAAGGAACGTCTTGTAAGGATCGCCGGCCGCTCTTCAACTGTGCTGCTGACCGGTGAGAGTGGGACCGGCAAGGAACTGTTTGCACATGCTATTCATTCGGCCAGCCGTCAAAGCGACGGTCCCTTCGTAAGGGTCAATTGTGCCGCCATTCCCGAGAACCTGCTGGAAGCCGAGCTTTTCGGCTACGTCGAAGGAGCGTTCTCAGGCGCCAGACGCGGCGGCCAGATCGGAAAATTCGAACAAGCCCATGGCGGCACGCTCTTCCTGGACGAAATCAGTGAGATGCCTCTTGCCATGCAGGCTAAACTACTGCGCGTTCTGCAGGAACGCGAAGTCGCTCCTCTCGGCAGTCAGGACATCCGCTTTGTCGATGTTCGTTTCATCACGACGACAAATTGTGATGCTTTGACTCTTGTCAAGGAAGGGAAACTGCGCTCTGATCTCTACTATCGCATCAATGTTGTGTCGCTGCCGATTCCGCCGTTACGCGAACGTACGGAAGATATCTTTCGATTGACCAGATATTTTGTCGAGCAGTTCAATGTTGAGTTTGATCTAAATGTTCAGGGACTCAGCTCCCGTGCCTGGTCGGCGTTGAAGGCCTATCCTTTTCCGGGGAATGTTCGTGAACTGCGCAGCGCAATCGAGAGTTCCTTCAATATGGTAAATGGCCCGTTTATCCGGCTGTATGATCTTCCCGTACCGATCGCTGAACTTCAGCAACCAGATGACCTGTCCGCTCTTGATAAAGGTGTATTCAACCTGAACGCCGTCAAGGATTTGGGCTCGCGGTCGTTACAGGAAATTATGGAAGAGCTCGAAAAGAACCTGATCCTTGCTGCCATGGAAAAGGTCGGAGGCAACAAGCTGGTAGCAGCTAATTTATTGAGGATATCCAGACCCGGACTCTATAAAAAACTGCAGAAATATCATCTCCATTGACCTGAAGCTGTGAGCCCTTGATGGTTTTAGGCGTTAACCTCTGCAAAAAAAATCGCGGTTATTCTCTTAATGCCAGACTAATCTTAACGTCATGCTGGCGGGCCTTGGTGCAAATAGCACCACGGCCTGTTTTTTTCGATCATTGTTCTCGATCAGGCTGCTGCAGTGTCATTGCTTTTAACAGTTGTTATATCAATGTAACAATAGGTGACATGCTTAGTTGCAGGCCGGTTGCTGAATTGGTTTTAATCTGACGATATTGTGTTTTAAGTTCGATCAGTTACCTTGAGGATTAAACGTTTCTATTATTATAAAACATTGTTTGGTATTTGTTTTGCACCTTTGTTATAGTTCACTGCTCAAGGGCATTATGGTGCAGAGCATCAAGGTGCAGTGACAGGCTGAAGATGCAGTGACAGGCTGATACTATGCTGCACCTGTTGATTCTGGCAACTCTGTTAAGGAAGGCGTTATGAGTGAAGACCAGCCTCTAATAAAAGTTGATAATATCTCTCTGTCGTTTGGCGGTGTCCATGCCCTGCGAGAAGTCTCCTTTGCGGTTCAACCCGGAGAGATCTTCTCGATCATCGGGCCAAATGGCGCGGGAAAAACGTCGATGCTTAACTGTATCTCGGGTCGCTATCAACCCCAGAAAGGGCAGATCGCCTTCAAGGGACAGAGCGTTATCGGTATGAAGCCCAATGTTCGCTGCAAGCTCGGTATTGGTCGAACCTTTCAGAACCTGGCGCTTTTCAATCATATGACCGTGCTCGACAATATCATGGTCGGTCGTCATCATCTGCTGAAGAATAATTTCCTGACCGGTACACTGTACTGGTTTTCCGGTGCTCGTAAGGAGGAGTTGGCGCATCGCCGGGAGGTTGAGGACATTATCGATTTTCTGGAAATTGCCTCTATCCGCAAGAACATTGCCGGAACACTTTCCTACGGGCTGCGCAAGCGGGTCGAGCTGGCCCGTGCGGTGGCTCTCCGTCCCGACCTGATCCTGCTTGACGAACCGATGGCAGGTATGAACCTGGAAGAGAAGGAAGACATGGCCCGCTACATTATCGATCTCAATGAAGAATGGGGTATGACGGTGGTCATGATTGAGCACGATATGGGCGTGGTTATGGATATCTCGCACCGGGTGATGGTTCTTGATTTCGGCCGGGAGATCTGTACCGGGCTGCCGGATGAAGTTATGGCAAACGAACAGGTCAAGACCGCCTATCTCGGTGTCGGGCTCGATGAGGAGATAGAGGAAACATCCGGAGAGGTGGCTTGATGACCATGCAGAAGACAGCATATGTAGATGTAAAAAAGTATGACACCTTTCCCAAGCTGCTTGCTTACAACGCCGATAACTACTCTGACGAAGTGGCGTTAAGAGAGAAGGAGTTCGGTATCTGGAATGCCTTCACCTGGGCCGACTATAACCGCAATGTCAAACTGTTCGCTCTCGGTATGCATAAGCTGGGAATCGCTCACAACGATTCGGTCGGTATTATCGGTGACAATCGGCCTGAGTGGGTCTATGGCGAAGTTGCCTCACATGCTCTCAGAGCAATGATCTTCGGTATCTACCAGGATTCTCTCAATGAGGAAGTTGCCTACCTGATCAATTACGCCGGCGCCAAAATCATCATTGCCGAGGATGAAGAGCAGGTCGACAAGGTTCTTGAAATCACCGAGGAGTGCCCCTGCGTCGAACATATTATCTACTGCGATCCACGAGGTATGCGTAAGTATGACGATCCCAGGCTGATGAGCCATCTGGATCTGATGGCCAGTGGTCAGCAGCTCGATGAAGAACAGCCAGAGCTCTATATGCAGCTGGTCAACCAGGGCAAAGCTGAAGATGTGGCGATTCTCTGTCCGACCTCGGGAACGACCTCCAATCCGAAGCTCGCTATGCTGCAGGCAGGTCCCATGCTGGAGCACTGCGTCGCCTACCTGGAGGCTGATCCGAAGTATCCGAGTGATAACTATGTGTCGGTGCTGCCGCTACCCTGGATCATGGAACAGGTGTACGCCGTAGCTCAGGCTTTGATCAGCAGGATCATCGTCAATTTCGTCGAAGAGCCGGAAACCATGATGGAGGACCTGCGCGAAATCGGACCGACTTTTGTCCTCCTCGCACCGCGCGTATGGGAAACGGTCGCTGCCGATGTTAAGGCCAAGATGATGGATGCGACCAGATTCAAGCAGATGATGTATCGGTTCGCCATGAAACTGGCCGAAAAGGCGGCTGCCGAGGAGCAGGGTAAGCAATCCAAGCTGGCCTACTGGCTGCTGTTCCGGCCCCTGAAGGACCGGCTTGGTTTTACCTACCTGCGTTCTGCGGCAACTGGTGGCGCTGCCCTTGGGCCCGACACCTTCAAGTTTTTTCTGTCCATGGGAGTGCCGTTACGCCAACTCTACGGTCAGACCGAGTTGGCCGGAGCCTACACGATTCACGAAGCCCATGATGTTGATTTTGACAGTGTCGGCATACCGTTCCACAATGCTCAGGTGCGTATTGACAACCCGGACCATAATGGTGTCGGTGAAGTGGTGGCCAAGACCTGCGGTATGTTCCTTGGCTACTACAAGAATCAGGCAGAGACCGATGCTTCCCTCGAAGATGGCTGGATGCACACTGGTGACGCCGGCTATTTCAAGAAAGAGAACAGGCACCTGGTGGTCATCGACCGGATCAGTGACCTGGCCGAAACTTCAAACGGCGACAAATTTTCTCCCCAGTTCATCGAAAACAAGCTCAAGTTCTCTCCGTTCATTGCCGAAGCGGTGGTTCAGGGTGATGGTCGTCCCTATCTATCGGCGATCATCTGCATTCGCTTTGATATTGTTGCCAAATGGGCCGAGCAAAGAAACATAGCGTTTACCAACTACATCAACCTCTCCGCTCAGGACAGGATCTACGAAATGGTGCAAAAAGAGGTGGAGACGGTTAATGAAACTCTGCCCGCTGCACAGCAAATCCGTAAGTTCCTCCTGCTCTACAAGCAACTTGATGCCGATGACGGCGAATTGACCAGAACCAGGAAAGTCCGTCGTGGCGTCATCAAGGAAAAATATGCCGATATCATCGATACAATCTATTCCGACCAGGATATCGTTCATATCGACACGGTGATTACTTTCCAGGACGGCAACAAATCGCGTGTCCAGACCGATGTTCGGATTGTGGACCTGGTGTCTCCGAGTGACAATGCAGTAAAGGAAGCCGTGTAAGAAGGTCCGTAACCGGTGCCGGGAGAATTTCTATGAATTTTGAATTGTTGTCACAGCTGATTATCAACGGACTCGTTGTTGGCACCCTCTATGGGGTTGTGGCCATGTGTTTTGTACTGATCTACAAATCGACCCGTGTGGTCAACTTCGCCCAGGGGGAGTTTCTGTTGATCGGGGCCTGGACCTGCTGGGCCATGTTGGTCAAGTTTGAGTTGCCCTTTTACGTCGGTTTTCCGTTGACCCTGGCCTTCATGGTGGTTTTCGGTGTTTTGCTGCAAGTGTTGGTGCTGCGACCGATGATTGGTGAGCCGATTATTTCCGTGATCATGGTCACTGTTGGACTGTCCATGTTCTTTCAGTCACTGGTCTCCTGGATTTTTGGTGGTTACACCAAGGCCTTTCCGCAGGTTTTTTCAGTTAAAACAGTGACTATTGGCGGGTTGCAGATAGAATCGGCTTACATTATGAGCCTGGTTGTTTCAATTGTCATCATGATCGCTTTTTACTTCTTCTTTAAATATTCACGCATGGGACTGGCGATGCGTGCCACGGCGTTTGATCAACAGATAGCACAGAGCCTTGGCATCTCGGTCAAGCATGTCTTTGCCGCCGCCTGGGCAATCTCTGCTGTGGTTTCAGCGCTTGCCGGGGTGGTTATCGGCATGGTCAACGGGGTTTCTTCAGCGCTCTCCTTCATTGGCATCAAGGTTTTTCCGGTGGTTATTCTCGGTGGTCTCGATTCGATTGTCGGCGCGATTGTCGGTGGTCTGCTGATCGGGGTGCTCGAAAACCTGGCCGAGTTTTTTGACAGCCAGTGGCTGCACTTCGGCAACATGTACGATATTGCACCCTTCTACGCCCTGGTTATTATTCTGATGATCAAGCCCTACGGCCTGTTCGGCACTAAAGATATCGAGAGGATTTAAACGATGGCCTCTGCTCATTCTCGTATGCGCTGCGGAGAATTCCGCACCACCTATCAGGCGGATATGACCATCTTCCCGACCCCGTTGGCGCGGCGGGTCGCTGTTGTCTCAGTTCTTCTTCTGCTCCTGGCACCTCTCTGCCTCAATGCCTACTATCTGAACCTGATGATCCAGATTGGCTACTACGGTATCGCTGCTCTGGGTTTGAATATTGTTGTCGGCTTTACCGGGCAGATTTCCCTGGGGCATGCGGCTTTCTTCGGTCTGGGGGCCTTCACTTCGGCATGGATCAGTAACAATAGCGGCATTCCGGTCTTTTTTACCATCCCCCTGGCCGGCCTGCTGACTATGGCCGTCGGTCTCATGGTCGGCATTCCAGCGGGTCGCATCAAAGGTCTCTACCTGGCGATCGCTACCCTGGCGTCGCAGTATATTCTTGAGGATTTCTTTGCGCGGGCCGAGTGGTTCACCGGTGGTTCCGCCGGCGCCATGGCCAACCCTGTTTCGGTCTTCGGCTATGAAATGTTCACCGACCAGTCTTATTTCTACGTGGTTCTCTTCTACGTGGTCATTATGTTCGTGGCCGGTGCCAACCTGATGCGTTCCCGCGATGGGCGTGCTTTCATTGCGGTGCGCGATCACTACCTGTCCGCCGAGATCATGGGGATCAACCTGACCAAGTACCGGATTCTGTCTTTTGGCATCTCCTCCTTTTATGCTGGAATCGGTGGCGCTCTGTTCGGTCATTACCTGGGCTTTGTCTCTGTGGAAGGGTTCACTTTGCTGCTTTCTATTCAGTTCCTCGCCATGGTGATTATCGGCGGTCTTGGATCGGTGATGGGGGCCATGATGGGGACCATTTTCATGGTTTTGCTGCCGGAGGTGATGGAGTTTGCCGTACACCTGGTTGGCAGCAAGAGTAACGCCATGACCCTGGCCCTGTCCTATATGAAGGAGATGGCCATCGGTCTGGCCATTATCCTGTTCCTGATTTTTGAACCAGACGGTCTGGCTCATCGCTGGAAGATGATCAAAAACTACTGGAAGCTTTATCCGTTTTCATATTGAACCGAACTATCGTCCCGGGCATCAGTTGCCCGGAATTGAACAGATTTCAGAGGGGAATCGTCTCCAAGAAGCCTGGCAAGCATCATTAACGAAGCAAAGGAGGAAACAAGTCATGCGCAAAACGCTCATCTGTGGGACCGCACTATTGGCAATTTTTGGTTTCTCAACCATGGCAACCGCTGCCGACACGATCCCGGTAGGTCACCTGGCCTGCTACACCGGACCGACTTCGGATGTTGGCATGCCCTACGGCAATGGCGTCGCTGACGCTATGAATTACATCAATGCAAATGGTGGGGTCAACGGCAAGCAGCTCGCTTATGAAACTGTTGATTACTCCTACAAGGCACCACAAGCGATTGCTACCTACAAGAAGTGGCAATCAGGCATCAAGCCTGTGGCTATTCAAGGTTGGGGAACTGCCGACACCGAAGCACTGGTCAAGTTTGTTGCCAGAGATGAGATCCCCTACTTTTCTGCTTCCTACTCCGGTCACTTGACCGACCCGACCGGAAAATCACCCAAAACCAAGGCACCAGCCCCCTATAACTTCCTCTACGGCCCATCCTACTCCGACACTTGTCGCGGTCTGGTTCAATGGGCAGCCGAGGACTGGAAAGCCAATAACGGCAAAGGCGCGCCGAAGTTCATCCACATGGGCGCTAACCACCCCTATCCAAACTCACCCAAGGCAGCCTGCGCCGAGTACGCCGAGGAGCTTGGTTTCGAAGTTCTCAATCCGATTGTTTACTCTATCAAGCCCGGTGATGCCAATGCTCAGTGCCTGACCCTCAAGGATTCCGGAGCCAACTATGCCTATATGGGCAACACTGCCGGATCCAACATCTCCCTGCTGAACTCCTGTGGTACTGTCGGTGCCAAGCCCCAGTACCTGGCGAACGTTTGGGGCTGGGATGACAATGCCATTAATGCCGCCAAAGACGCCGGTGATGGTGTTGCCGTACCTCTGGGTTCTCCGTCCTGGAACTCTGATGCAGAGGGGATGAAAACCATTCGCGCCATCTCCAAGGTGTCCGACCCAAGTGGTGAGACCTATCGCAACCTGCATTACATGCGCGGTGTCTGCGCAGTATTCTTCATGAAGGACGCCATGGTAGCTGCCGATAAGATGAACGGCGGTATTACCGGTGCAAACATCAAGAAGGGCATGGAGCAGATGAGAGATCACGTTCCGGCCGGTCTCGAAGGTGTCTGCAAGGCTTCCACATGGACCAACGAAGATCACCGTGGCACGACTGAAGTATCGGTCTATACCACAACTTATAACGGTGGTGATTTCACCTTTAATCCTCAGTCGACTGTAACCGTTCCCCGTCGTCCCGACTGGCTCGGTTGGTAAGATGTAAGATGAAAGCAGCAGGGACGGTGCCCGCCACCGTCCCTGCGTTGCTTTCTGTTTGAGATTCCAGCTTGCCGGCCTGACAATTCTACCAGGACGGCAAGCTGGAATTTGAAGCACTTCGCAGAGGAGCGAGAGCAATGGCAGAACCCGCGCAGAAAACCGAAGCCAAAGAATCGATCTTGTCGATCAACAACATCGAAGTTGTTTACGATGAAGTCATCCTGGTGCTACGGGGAATCAGCCTTGAAGTCCCCAAGGGGGAAATAGTCACTCTGCTTGGCCCGAATGGCGCCGGCAAATCAACCACCCTCAAGGCGATTTCCGGCCTGCTCCAGACTGAGGATGGCGAGGTGACCCGTGGCTCGATTCATTTTAAGGGGGAAAGTATTGCCAACAGTGCCCCGGACGAGATCGTACGCAAGGGGATATTTCAGATCATGGAGGGCCGGCGTATCATCGAGGATATGACGGCTGTCGAAAATTTGCGTTTGGGCGCCTACACCCGTCGTGATAAATTTATCAAGGACGATATCGACAAGGTCTTCCATTATTTTCCGCGACTGAAAGAACGTACCGGCATGGCCGGATATCTTTCTGGCGGTGAGCAGCAGATGCTTGCTATCGGTCGAGCGATCATGGCGCGGCCGGAGATGATCCTGCTCGACGAGCCCTCTATGGGGCTGGCGCCGCTACTGGTCAAGGAAGTGTTTAACATTATCCGTACGATTAATAAAGAGCAGGGGATCACCATGCTGCTGGTCGAACAGAATGCCAACATGGCCTTGCACTGTGCTTCATACGGTTATGTCATGGAGTCTGGTAAAATCGCTCTCGACGGTACCTGTGAGGACCTTCTCAATAATGAAGATGTGAAGGAATTCTACTTGTCCGGCGGTGACAAGGACCGTAAGTCGTTTAAAAATCTCAAGTCGTATAAGCGCCGCAAGCGTTGGATGTGATTATGAGCGACTTCTTTGACACTCTGGAAAGCCGTGATCACGCCGAGCGTGAATCTGCACAGATGGCAGCGCTTAGCTTTCAGGTTGAGCATGCGCAAAAGAATGCCCCCGCCTACAGCAGCCTGTTCGCAGGTATCGATCCTGCTGGCATCAATAGCCGGGCCACCTTGGCAAGCTTGCCGCTGATTCGTAAGGAGGAGCTGATCGAGCAGCAGCGTCAGCAGCCACCTTTTGGTGGGCTGGTCGCAAGCAAGGCACCTGAGCTGAACCGGGTGTTTGCTTCGCCAGGGCCGATTTACGAGCCGGGCTGTCGGCGAGAGGATTTCTGGCGGTTTGCCCGTGCCCTCTACGCTGCTGGTTTTCGCGGTGGTGAACTGCTGCACAACTGCTTCGCTTATCACTTTACTCCGGCCGGAGCCATGGTCGAATCGGGGGCCCATGCTCTGGGATGCACTGTCTTTGCCGCCGGTCCCGGTCAGCTTGAGGGGCAGGTCCAGGCGATTGCCGACCTGCGCCCGGACGGCTATGTTGGTACGCCGTCATTTCTTAAACTGATCCTCGACAAGGCTGATGAGTTAGGGGTCGATCTCTCCAGCCTGAGCAAGGCTCTGGTCTCTGGCGAATACTTGCCGCCAAGCCTGCGCGAGGCCTTCGCCGGACGCGGCATTGCCGTGTTGCAGTGTTACGCCACTGCCGATCTTGGTCTGATCGCCTATGAATCGCCGTCTGGTGAGGGGATGATCATCGACGAGGGCATCATTCTCGAGATTGTGCGTCCGGGGACCGGTGATCCGGTGCCGGACGGTGAGGTTGGTGAAGTGGTTGTCACATCACTCTCCCCCGAATATCCTCTGATTCGTTTCGCTACCGGTGATCTATCGGCTATCCTCCTCGGGGAGAGCCCCTGCGGTCGGACCAATCGACGCATCAAGGGTTGGATGGGTCGTGCCGACCAGACAGCCAAGGTACGGGGGATGTTCGTTCACCCTTCGCAGGTGGCACAAGTTCTGAGTCAGCACCCGGAAGTTCTCAAAGGACGGTTGGTTGTGGAACGTGTTAATGACGCAGATTCAATGGTTCTTCACTGCGAGTTGACTGCCGAGGCACCTGCTCATCTGGCCGATGCTGTTGTGGCCACTATTCGGCAAGTTTGCAACTTGCGTGGTGAAGTTTGCTTTGTCCCTGCCGGTAATCTCGCTAACGACGGCAAGGTTATTGATGATCTCCGTCCTGTCGATGTCTGAATGTAATCCGGGTATTGAGCATGCTTGACGATACGCTGCAGGGCTACCGGGTTCTCGATCTTAGTCAGTATCTTCCCGGCCCATATGCGACGCGCCTGCTTGCCGACCTTGGTGCCGACGTGATCAAGGTCGAACCGCCGGGCGGCGACCCGATGCGGACCTTTATCTTCCTGGATGACGACGGCATCTCCCCACTATATAAACAAGTCAATGCCGGCAAGACGGTGGTTCGTCTCGATTTGAAAAGCGAAAGTGGACGCGACCGTTTTGCGGAACTGGTGACGGCTGCTGATGTCTTGCTCGAGTCGTATCGGCCAGGCGTTATGGACCGCCTTGGCTTCGGCTACAGCCACCTGCGTTCCCTCAATCCCCGATTGGTTCACTGTGCTCTCTCTGGTTTCGGTCAGGATGGTCCTGCGAGTCAGCGGGCTGGTCATGATCTTACTTATATGGCCCTGAGCGGTATGTTGCATCATACCGGGACGATGGAAACCCCCGTGATCCCCTTTCCCCCGGTCTCTGATTATGCCAGCGGCCAACATGCGGCCAGTATGATTCTGGCGGCCTTGCTGCGAAGGGAAAAACAGGGTGAAGGGTGCACTATCGATACCAGCCTTTTTGAGACGGTCCTCTCCTGGCAATCATTTGGTCAAGCGGGGGTGGGTCGCTCGGGTCGGTCACTTGATCCCGGGTATGGTTTGTTAACTGGCGGCAAGGCGTGTTATCAGATCTACCGGACTGCCGACCAGAAATTTGTGGTGCTCGGTGCCCTCGAGGAAAAATTCTGGCAAGCCTTCTGCACTGCGGTCGAACGACCGGAATGGATTGTCAGACAGCATGAGCCGATGCCGCAGACCGTCCTGATCAATGAGCTGCGGGCCCTGTTTGCCAAAGCGTCGCGTGACTCCTGGGTTGAGCTGCTTATCGAAACCGATTGTTGCTTTGAGCCGTTGCTTGAACCAGACGAAGTTGCCGACCATCCGCAGGTGATACATCGGCAATTGTTGGGACCTTCCCAGGGCAAAGGTTTTCCTGCTGAGATCCGGTCTCCTGTTATGGTAGATCACAGGAAGCTCCGCCCCCGTCAGGCGTTGGATGAAGTTTCCATCGAAGCAGTCATTGCCCGTTGGCTGGTGAGTTAGTACTAGAAGGCTGTCGGACTATCCATGACCCGGCTGCAAATCCGGTTGTTTGGCCCATATTTTAGCTCCTTTTCGACCAATAGCTACGGCTATTATTCTCAAACGAGCCAAAATCTGGCCTCAAACTTCCGAATTTTCGCTTCGGCCCGTATAGTCCGACAGCCTCCTAGCAACCCGTTAATCTGTTTGTGGCTTCCGAATGTCAGGGCCCTCGAGAATCGCAATTCTGCCAATCTGATCACTCAAAAACAACGTGAGAGTATAAATAAGGCCCCCTTCTTTGACCTCGACTCCTGACTGGTGTAAAGTTTCGAAGTCTTATTTGCGTAACTTTTGGAGGTTTTCGATGGGGACAAATTCGGAAAGACCGACAACTGAAGAGTCAAGAGCACGCTTGAAAGCTGAGTTGCGTGTCTACTATGGTTCATCTCAAGACAAGCTGCTTCATGGCTTTAGTGTTGACGTGAGTAGCGGCGGACTTTTCCTCAGCACTGAAATCCCATTTTCTGTTGATGAAAAACTAGTGTTAAGCTTCACCCTGCCGGATGTAGACAAAGTAGTTACCTGTAAAGCAAAGGTCGCCTGGGTAAACTTGAAGGACGAACCAAGGAAACCTGAGCTTCCGCCTGGTATAGGACTCCAGTTTGTAGACCCTTCTGCGGAATACATGCAGTCAATTCAAAGCCTTTTGAAACATAACGGAGTAGAACCCATTAGTTAGGGTTGCCTTCTTATATAAGAACCTTTTTCATCAATGCACTGGCTGCCAGGATTTGTTCCCTGGTGGCCATTTTCGTTGTACAGGAAATCAAGCATTTTCTAGAATCAGCTATATACTTATGCTTAAAGACAAAGAAACCCATTGTAAGGAGAAGCTGTATGGACACTTTTGATGCCATCTATCAGCGTCGGGCGATTAAACAATTTGACCCTGATCACCGCTTCACGAAAGAGGAAGAGACCAAGCTTTTAGAAGCCGCTATTCAAGCCCCCACAAGCTTCAATATTCAACACTGGAGGTTTGTCATTGTTCGCGATCCAGACTTGCGCAAAAAAATCCGTACAGAGTACGGTAATGATCAGGCCCAAATGACGGATGCGTCCCTTCTCATAATTATGACGGCAGACGTTAAAGCCTGGGCCAAGGATCCTCAGCGTTACTGGCAGAACGCTCCCAAAGAGGTGGCTGACCTTCTTGTCAACTGGATGGGGCCATTTCATGAAGGGCGTGATTGGTTGCAGCGCGACGAGGCTCAGAGGTCGATCGGTTTGGCAATGCAAACTATCATGCTTGCAGCCAAGGCGATGGGTTATGACTCTTGCCCAATGATCGGTTTCGATATAGAAAAAGTTGCCGAGCTTATCAACCTTCCTGATGACCATTTAATGGGTCCCATGGTGGCTGTAGGTAAAAAAATAAAAGATTCCTGGCCGAAACCTGGCCAATTGTCCCTTAGCGAGGTGGTCATCGAAAATTCTTTTTAGTCTTATTGGAAGCAGAGCCAGTTCTTGCCCTGGAACCTGGAGTCCAAAATCGAGGTGGAAGGAGCAATTGTTACCACTACTGGCCAGATGCACGATGCTGATTATGCGGACCGCATGAAATTATTGCCTGTAAATTGAAAGGACGTTCCGAATATGTCGAAAGAGTCCAGACCGGCGCCATTACCTACCTGCGCTGTTTGCTCCATTGAGGTGCCAGATCGTTTCTGTCGCAATGAAAAGGGGCATGCACCGAGCAATTGTCCGTCGACAAGGTCGCTCGATATTGTCAAGGAAACCCTGGAAATATTAAAAGATCCGGAAGTCATGGAAGTGGTGCGGCAGGCCTCGATCCAGGAAGGTGAGGCTTATGGCGACAGGGATAAGGGGTATGCTTACATCCGCCCGATTAAACCACGAATTCAGGAGACGATCGAATTTGCTCAGAAGATGAAATTCCAGAGAATTTGTCTGGTGTTCTGTATCGGTATGCGGAAGGAAGCGGAAATTATAAACAAAATTTTCACTGATAATGGTTTTGAGACGATTTCTGTGATGTGCAAGGCGGGCGCTATTTCGAAGGAGGAGATTGGGTTGTTGCGAGAGCAACAGATTGACCCGACATCTTTTGAAGCAATGTGCAACCCGATTCTGCAGGCATTGACCTCCAATTACCACAAGTCAGAATTGAACGTGCTGTTCGGGCTTTGCGTGGGGCATGATGCACTGTTTTTGAAATATGCCAAGGCTTATAACACAGTGCTTGCCAGCAAGGACCGACTGCTTGCGCACAATCCGTTGGCGGCGATATATCAGTATGACAGTTATTATCGCTACCTGAAAAATCCATTGGTGGAATGAAAATGCTTTGTTCGCAAAATAATGGCCACCTGGTTTGATCGCCAGGTAGCCATTTTGCTTTTCCGTGTGGCCCGATGCCAAAAATGGGCACGGCCTGCCGTCTTCCCACCGATTATTTAACAACCTGTAAAGGGAGTTTCTGTGAATTTGCTGCTTTTGGACGTCTGAATCTTGTTGGCTCGGCCCTTGCAATTAATTCAGATATAAAGAAAAACTCGAAACGCCTCGCCCCACCGTTAGCCTCCTGACAGTGGGGTATTTTTTTATATATTACGACTGCTGAGACGAAAGCAACCGTCTTGATAAGTCGCTAATGATAGAACACTTCCAACGAAAAGCCTCACTTTGCAACGCTTGCGATTGATACCTCTGATACACCATGTCCAAGTAAAGGTCTTGCCTCTTTTACCAGTTTGCTCGAAAGAGTCTGTAGCGGTGCCGAGGTCAGGTTCCAGCAATGCCAATAGAGCCTAACCGCAATATGGACCTTCGGATAGACTTCTGCCAGTTCTCCACTATTGCGGAATGTTTCACTTTGCCAGTCAGGGACCATACCGCAGGCGTAACCTGCCTTGATCATCTCCAAAAATGGTTCAGGAGCAGGCATGTAATGCACTGCCTGAAGTTTTATTGACGTCCCCAATGCTTGTTCCAGGAATTTGTGGTGGAGCTTGTCTTTGCGGTTGAAAATAACAGCAGGTGCATACGGAGTGGCTGAATGCGTCAATCCAGTTGAAAACCAATTTGCAATAAATTCCGGGCTAGCCAGTAATCGGTACTTCATCGTTCCTAGGTATTCAACCCGGCATCCTTGTATTGCTGAAGGTTTATCACTAATGCAACCGACTACGGTTCCTTCTTTGAGCAGCTTGTGAGTCTGCTCCTGGTCATCGACATGCAAATCAATCAGCAGTTGACCGTCACTAAAAAGAGGGCCGACAGCTGTCAGAAACCAGCTTGCCAAGCTGTCGGCATTAATCCCCACAGCAAGCTTGACGGGTTCCGTTTCTTGTGAGGTTTTCAAGTCCGCATTCAGTCCATCCTCCAGCAGCTTGACCTGAAGATAGTGTTTGACGAGCTGTTCTCCGGCAATGGTCGCAAGTGGTGGTGTTCCACGAGAGAGAAGAATTTTACCGGTGCGGTCTTCAAGAAGACGAACACGCTGAGAAACAGCAGACTGGGTCAGATGTAACAAGGTAGCTGCTTTTTCAAAACCACCTTCCTGGATGACCATGACCAGGGCCTCTAAAAGTTTATAATCAATCATGATTTAATATTAGCAAAATTAATGATATAGAAAAACAATTAATTTTACTTTTGTAAAATTACAGCCTACCCTGCCTCCTGCAACAATGTGAAAGGAAGGGTCATGTCTATACCATTTATCCAGGGTTTCGGGATGGGGGGCGGGTTGATCATCGCTATCGGTGCTCAAAATGCTTTTGTCCTGTCGCAGGGAGTACGTCGCAATTATCCTTTGACGATTGCCTTGGTCTGCGCCTTCTGTGATTCAGTCCTTATCCTTTTGGGAATCACCGGGGTCGGTAGCGCCGTAGCAGCAAACCCTTTGCTTGGGCAACTAACCGTGTGGGGTGGAGTGTTGTTCCTGCTCTGGTACGGGGCGACTGCCTTCCGTTCTGCATGGCAAGGTGGCACCCTTGAAACAAATGGCGTCAAAGTAACAACCTTGAGGGCCGTTATGACAGCGACTCTGGCAATCACCTTGCTCAATCCACACGTTTATCTGGACACTGTGGTTCTCTTGGGTGGAATCAGCGGTCAGTTCTCCGGTAACCAGCGGTTTCTCTTCGGGGCTGGTGCCATAACGGCATCCTTCATCTGGTTCTTCTCACTCAGCTTTGGTGCCGGGATGCTAGCACCGATCTTCCGCAAGAAGTTTGCCTGGCGAATTCTGGATGGTGTCGTCTGCCTGACTATGTGGAGTATTGCCGTTTCGCTATTCTGGAACAATATTGTCTGACAATCGTTAAGCTAAGGCTGCAGGTTAATAAGGGTAATATTTTTTGTGAGTCAGGCTCCTGGTGCCGCTTGGTCTGGCATCTTTCTCACAAATCATCACCTATTAAGGCACAAAACGGACCACCTATTACCGGGTGGTCCGTTCTTACGTTGCAGGCAGGGTATCCAGCCGCCAGGAAACTCGAATATTTGCCAGCCAGAGTACCTTTGTGCAAGGGAATCCTTCAATATGTGTAAACACAAGAATAAAGTGTCACCAACGCAACACCTGCACCCCGGGTTTACAGTCCTCTCCTTTTCATCAGCATCTTAGCGAGTCTTTGCCTGAACCCCGAAAACCTCCTATCTACGCGTGTCCCAAGAGAATCAGTCAAGTGTGTTTGTCCAATGTAGCTGGGAAAGATATTTGGTATCTTACTTGCTCTATAATCATTTAAGTACAGCAATAAGTTCACATGATGACTACGAATGGAACAGTCTATAATCTGAAGCAGGGAAACTATCGCTCGAGGAGGAAAATGTCATGAAAATTCTCATCTGCATCAAGCAGGTGCCCGACATGGAATCACGGTTCAAACTCAATGATGCAGGAACCTGGTACAGTGACCAGGATCTGGCCGGGCGGATGAATGAGTATGACGAATTTGCCGTCGAACAGGCCATTCAGCTGCGTGAACAGCTTGGCGAAGCCGAAGTGGTCGTTCTGTCCGTTGGCTCCGACCGGGTCAAGGAGACCATGAAAAAGGCCTTGGCTATGGGTGCCGACCGGGGTGTGCATATTCAGGATGATGCCAGCTACGAGAAGGATCCCTTCCAGATTGCCTCGGTAATTGCCGCCTATGCCGGTGACCAGAACTTTGACGTGGTCTTCACAGGTATGCAGTCTCAGGATCGCGGCTCGGCACAGGTCGGAGTTCTGCTGGCTGGCCTGCTTGGAATGCCTGCCGTGACCACCATCGTCGGCTTCGATTGCGATGGCGACCAGATCACGGTGAAGCGCGAGCTTGAGGGTGGCCTCAAGTTAGTGGCCAAACTGCCTTTCCCTGCTCTCTTCACTTGCCAGCTTGGTCTCAATACGCCGCGCTATCCGACCCTGCCGAATATTATGAAGGCCAAGAGGAAGGAGCTGGTTTCTCTGCCGGTGACCGATCTGCTCAAGGCCGAGGCGCTAACGACAACTGCCGAGACCCGGTTCCCGGAAAAGAAGGGTGGCGGGCTGATTCTCGAAGGGGATGTTGACGAGCTCACCGGGCAGCTGATTGCAATACTCAAAGACAAGACTGCGGTCATCAAATAGGAGGAAAGAATGAAAGCTCTGCTTATTGCAGAATCCCGGCAAGGCAAGCTTCTGCCGGGCAGTTATGAGACCCTGGCCTTTGCCGAAAAGATCGGTGCCGAGGCAGCTATGTTTCTGGTCGGAAGCGAGAGTGATATGCCACATTTCGATGGTCGCCTCTACCTGGCCGAATCTGCCGACGTGGGTGAATATAATCCTGAAGAAACCCTGCGATTGTTGCTGGAGGTGATCGATAAGGAAAGTCCGCAACTGATTGTATTGTCTCATTCTTCTTACGGGTGGGATCTGGCACCGCGCATCGCTTTGGCTTTGCAGGTTGGACAGATCTCCGAAGTGGTCGATTACCAGGGTGATGCCATGGTGGTGCCCGCCTGTAACTCTAAACTACGACGTGTGGTCCAGGCGCAAAGCGAGGTGACTGTTGTCACCCTGCAGGCCGGGGCTTTCAGCCTGGTCGATGAACCGACCGGGGTGCCGACGGTTGAAAAACTCTCCGCGCAGGCTGAGACGAAAGTTGAATTTATAGGTTACGAAGAGGCTGAAGAAGGTGGCGTCGATCTGAGTAAGGCGGAGGTAATCGTCAGTGCCGGACGGGGAATCGGCAAGCCGGAGAACCTGGCGATAGTTGAGGCCTTGGCCAAGGTGCTTGGCGGAGAGTATGGTGCCAGCCGACCGGTTGTCGATTCCGACTGGGCTGAGCACTCTCGTCAGGTCGGCACTACCGGACAGACCGTGGCGCCCAAGCTTTATATCGCCTGCGGTATTTCCGGAGCGATCCAGCATCTGGCCGGCATGAAAAAGTCAGAGTTTATTGTTGCTATCAATACGGATCGCGATGCACCGATTGGAGAGGTAGCCGACGTGTTGGTGGTTGCCGATCTCAAGCAATTTCTGCCGGCATTGACTGCACGACTGGAAGAGTGAGTAGCAGACATCGAAAGGAGACTGGAACCATGCAGGATGTTTTTGTAATTGATGCTTATCGTACCCCCTTCGGCAGCTTCGGTGGGGTTCTCGCGGATGTACCGGCTCCCAGCCTGGCGGCCCCGGTTATCAGAC
Organism: Desulfuromonadales bacterium; assembly: GCA_030614505.1. Lineage (GTDB taxonomy): Bacteria > Desulfobacterota > Desulfuromonadia > Desulfuromonadales > BM103 > M0040. The sequence goes on along the minus strand of JAUWTX010000003.1, from coordinate 11,214 downwards.
ATCTCCTTGAAACCAGTGGCCTCAAGGGTGAAGATATCGACCAGTTTATTGCCGGACAGGTCCTCTCCGGTGGCGGTGGTCAGGCTCCGGCACGTCAGGCGATGCGTTTCGCCGAGTTACCTGACACGGTTCCGGCCCTGGCCATCAACAAGGTCTGCGGCAGTGGACTGAAGGCCGTTATGCTAGGCGCCGATGCCATTCGGCTCGGTGACTCCGGGATCGTTATCGCTGGTGGTATGGAGAATATGTCTTCGACTCCCTATGCTCTTCCCGCGCTGCGAAACGGACAACGCATGGGGCATTCCCAGGCGCTTGATCTGATGGTCTATGACGGCCTGACAGATCCGTACAGCGGACGCCATATGGGTGAGGTTGCCGAGGTGCGGGTCGATGTTCACGAATTTTCACGTGAGGAGCAGGATGCCTATGCCATCCGTTCCTACCAACGGGCCCAGCGAGCTTTGCAGGACGGCGTACTCGCCGAGGAGATCGTGTCGGTGGTCAAGTCGTCGCGCAAGGGCGAGACGACAATCAGCGAGGACGAAGAGCCTTCCCGGATTAATTTTGACCGGATCAACAGTTTGCGTCCAGCTTTCAAAAAAGACGGTACGATTACGGCTGCCAACGCTTCGACCATCAACGATGGCGCGGCTTTCCTCTTGTTGGCCAGTGCCGAAGCGGTTCAACGTCATGGCCTGAAGCCTCGCGCACGGATTGTCGGGCTGTCTACTAACAGCCTGCATCCTGATCTCTACCCGGATGCTCCGGTTGGCGCAATCGAAAAAGCCTGCGCCCATGCCGGGCTGCAACCAGAGGATATCGGCCTGTTTGAAATCAACGAGGCTTTTGCCATGGTGACCATGATTGCTATCAAAGATCTTGGCCTCGATGAAGAGCGCGTCAATGTTAATGGCGGCGCGGTTGCCATCGGTCATCCGATCGGTGCCAGCGGGGCCCGTCTGGCGACGACTCTGATTCATGAAATGGGTCGGCGTGGAGAACGTTATGGTCTGGCAACTCTCTGCATAGGTGGTGGCGAGGCTGTGGCCGTAGTGTTTGAACGCGTCGAATCCTAAGGTGCCTGCAGACAGGCTCCTAATGAGTATTTGCAGTCAATTCCAAGGAGATAAAGCATAATGGAAATCAAAAAAATTATGGTGATCGGTGCCGGGCAAATGGGCGGTGGAATTGCTCAGGTGGCAGCCCAGGCTGGATTGCAGGTGGTGCTCAATGATATCGACGCGACCTTTATCGACAAGCGGGTGGCATTTATTGACAAGACCTTGTCCCGCAACGTTGAGAAGGGACGCATCACTGAAGACGACAAACTGGCAACTCTTGCCAGGCTGATACCCTCTACTGATCTGCAGGATGCCGCCGATGTTGATTTTGTGGTCGAGGCCGCCATCGAGAATATGGCGATCAAGGAGCAGATTTTCCGCAAACTCGATGAAATTGCCCGGCCGGGTGTGATTCTGGCGACCAACACATCGTCGTTGCCGATTACTGAAATTGCGGCTGTAACCAGTCGTCCCGAGAGCGTTATCGGCATGCATTTCATGAACCCGGTACCGGTCATGACTCTGGTCGAGATTATTCGAGGCATTGCGACCAGTGACGAAGTCTATCAGACCGTTGAATCTCTCGCCAAAGCCATGGGGAAAACGCCGGTGGAAGTCAACGACTATCCCGGCTTTATTGCCAACCGGTTATTGATGCCGATGATCAACGAAGCTATCTACTGTGTTTACGAGGGAGTCGCCTCCCCGGAAGCGGTTGATCAGGTTATGAAGCTGGGGCTGAACCACCCGATGGGCCCGCTTGTTCTGGCGGATTTTATCGGTCTTGATACCTGTCTGGCGATCATGGAAGTTCTCTACGAAGGTTTTGCCGACAGCAAGTATCGTCCCTGTCCTCTGCTGCGCAAGATGGTTAAGGCTGGATGGCTCGGCAAGAAGAGCGGCCAGGGCTTTTACGTTTACTGATTCCATGAGTCTGTCTAGACAGACGGGCTCTTTAATGAGGGTGTAGATATGAATTTTACCAGTTTGTTGATTGAAATTGCCGATGGCGTTGCGGTTGTCACGATCAATCGTCCTGCAGCTCTTAATGCACTGAACTCGGACGTCCTTGAGGAACTTGCCACTGTGTTTGCCGAACTTGAGCAAAACGAAGATGTGGCCTGTGTGATCCTGACCGGCAGCGGTCCCAAGGCCTTTGTCGCCGGCGCTGACATCGCTGCCATGCAATCCCTCGATGCAGTTTCTGCGGAGCATTTTGCCCAACTCGGGCATGTCCTGTTTAACTCCATCGAGAATTTCCCCAAGCCGGTCATTGCTGCTGTCAATGGTTTCGCCCTTGGTGGTGGCTGTGAACTGGCGATGGCATGCGACATCAGGATTGCCGCAGAGAATGCTCGTTTCGGTCAACCGGAAGTCAATCTCGGTGTCATCCCCGGTTTTGGCGGAACCTTGCGCCTGCCCAAGTTGATTGGCAAGGGGCGGGCCAAAGAACTGATTTTTACCGGCGATTTAATCGATGCACAAGAGGCATACCGCATCGGTCTCGCCAACAAGGTCGTTCCGGCCGAAGAACTGCTCACCAAGGCACGTAGTATGGCGACAAAGATCGCTGCCAAAGGGCCGGTCGCGGTGCGGTTCGCCAAAGAGTCCGTGGATAACGGTCTGGAGATGGACCAGGCTCGGGCAGGGCGATTTGAGGCTGGCCTGTTCGGGCTTTGCTTTGCCACTTCCGATCAGAAGGAAGGTATGCAGGCGTTCCTGGAAAAGCGGCCGGCAAAATTTACCGGCCGCTAGTCATCCCAAGGACTACATTAAAAGGATAATTTGCGCATGTTTCTTGATCTAAACGAGGAACAGAACCTGATCCGTGAGACCGCACGTGAGTTCGCCGAAGCCGAACTGGCTCCGATCGCAGCGGCGCTCGATCGCGGTGAACAACAGGAACAGTTTCTCGACAACCTGAAAAAATTGGCGGAACTCGGTTTCATGGGCCTGAATGTCAAGGCTGATTACGGTGGTGCCGAGGCGGGCACAATCGCTTTCAGCGTTGCCTTGACTGAAATCGCACGTGCCTGTGCCTCGACGGCGGTAACCTTTTCGGTCAGCAACATGGTTTGTGAAGTTATTCAGGCGGTTGGCAGCGAAGAGCAGCGACGGCTTTATATCCCCAAGATCTGTAGCGGTGAGTTTCTGGCAGGAGCCTTCGCGCTGACCGAGACCGGTGCCGGTTCCGACCCGGCGGCGATGACCACTATCGCTGTCAGAGATGGTGGTGACTGGATTCTCAATGGCAGCAAGATTTTCATAACCAGCGCACCCTACGCCGGGGTTTTTGTTGTCTGGGCAGTCACGGATCGTAATGTACCCAAGGGCAAGGGAATCAGCTGTTTTCTGGTTGAGGCCGGGACCCCCGGGTGCATTGTTGGACGCGCCGAAGAGAAGATGGGACAGCACGCTTCAGCGACCAACGAAATGCTGTTTCAGGATTGCCGCATCCCTGGCAGTGCCTTGATGGGCAAGCTCAATGACGGTTTCCGGGTGGCTGTTGCCGAATTGGCCGGGGGGCGGATCGGTATTGGTTCTCTCGGTCTTGGAATTGGCCAGGTGGCCATCGAGCAAGCGACCCGCTATGCCCTTGAGCGTAAGCAATTTGGCCAGACCATCAGCAACTTTCAGGCGATCCAGTGGAAGATCGCTGATGCCACGACTGAACTTGAGGCGGCTCGCCTGCTTTTGATGAATGCTGCGTTTCGCAAGGAGCAGGGCAAGTCCTATTCAAAGGAAGCTTCAATGGCCAAACTCTATGCCACAGAAGCGGCCAATCGCGCCTGTTACGAGGCCATGCAGATTTATGGCGGCTATGGTTATACCGGTGAATTTCCAGTGGAGCGTTACAGCCGCGATGCGCGGATTACGACAATTTATGAAGGAACGAGTGAAATCCAGCGCCTGATTATTGCCCGGGAAGTTCTGCGTAGCTACACATGAGTGTCTCGTGTGGTTAATCGTGACGCGTAATTCTGAGACATTTTGGTTGCTGTCAAGGCGTGCCGATGAAGGCCTAGCATGCGTTAAGCCAAAGAGGTACAACGCAGACAGCAAGCAAAAGGGCCAGCATTAAAGGATAGGATTAGCCGCCCGGGACAATAGGGGTTGTTTTCGGATAAAAATTAAGGAGGAAGCACATGTATTTCCAGTTGACTGAAGAGCAAAAGCTGATCCGTGAAACGGTTCGTAGTTTTGCCGAGAATGAACTGGCCCCATCGGCGGCAGAGCGCGATGAGAACGAGTATTTTGATCGGGAATTGATGTTTGACAAGGTGGCGGAATTAGGATTGACAGGTATTGTCTTCCCCGAAGAATACGGTGGTGCCGATGCCGACTACATCAGCTATGCGATCGCCGTGGAAGAACTCTCCAGAGTCTGCGCTTCGACCGGGGTGACCTTGTCGGCCCACTTGTCCCTGGGTGCCAACCCGGTCTGGTTGTTCGGCACCGAAGAGCAGAAGAAGAAGTTTCTGACCCCAATGGCGGAGGGGAGCAAGCTCGGTGCTTTCGCTTTGACCGAAGCAACAGCCGGATCTGACGCTGGTGGTACCAGAACTACAGCAGTTCTCGACGGTGATGAATGGGTCCTTAACGGTAGCAAAATATTTACCACCAATGGTGGTGATGCGGAGACCTATATCGTCTTTGCCCGGACCGATAAAGAGGCCCAGAAGCACCATGGCATCAGCGCCTTCAGTGTCGAAAAGGATACGCCCGGCTTCAGTTTTGGCAAGAAAGAAAAAAAGATGGGGATTCGTTCATCGCCAACCCGTGAGCTGGTTTACGAAAACTGCAGGATCCCGAAGGATCAACTGCTTGGCGAAGAAGGCGCAGGCTTCAAGGTTGCTATGAAGACACTCGATGGCGGTCGAATCGGGATTGCTGCCCAGGCCTTGGGAATTGCCCAGGGTGCTTACGAAGAGGCGCTGAATTACGCCCGTGAACGCAAGCAGTTCGATCAGCCGATTGCCAGTTTCCAGGCGATCCAGTTTATTCTGGCCGATATGGCGACACGTATTGAAGCGTCGCGCCTGCTGGTCTACCAGTCGGCCTGGCGGGCGAGTGCCGGGGTCTCCTATGGCAAGGAGTCCGCAATGGCCAAGCTTAATGCTTCAGAAACAGCCATGTGGGTGACCACCAAGGCGGTTCAGGTTTTTGGTGGTTACGGCTATACCCGGGACTTCCCGGTGGAAAGAATGATGCGCGACGCCAAAATCACTGAAATTTACGAGGGAACCAGTGAAATACAGAGAGTTGTGATCGGTTCACTTATTACCCGTGGTTGAGTAGTGTACAGAAAATACGATTCGAAAGGATGAAATGATATGGGTGCAAATCTGGATGAAGGCGTTGCCCTGCTTCAGGGTTTGAGTAAAGAAGAATTGATTGCAATTATCGTCGATGATTCCAAGAATTGGCTCGCTCATGACGGGCTCTGGTTCCAGGCTGTTGATCAGAAGTTCGGGATGGAGACGGCGATCGAGATCGACCGGGCCGCATGGGAAAAATTCACCGTAGTCGAAGCCAAACGGATCATGTCCCGCCTCGGACTTGAGCCTGGAGGTGGCATTCCGGCTCTGATCGAGTGCCTTAAGCATCGTCTTTATGCACGTCTTAACCTGCAGGAAGCTATAGAAATCAGCGACACTCGCGTGGTTTTTCGCATGGTTAATTGCCGGGTCCAGTCGGCCCGGAAGCGCAATGGCTTACCGGACTTCCCCTGCAAAACCGTCGGTATTGTTGAATATACCGAGTTCGCACGAACCATCGATCCCCGTATCGAAACGCACTGCATTGCTTGTCCTCCCGACCTGCATCCGGATGATTATTGGTGCGCGTGGGAATTTGTCCTGAAGGATTAATTGACAACCCCCCACTAACGGAGAGAGACGATGGAGACCTATCCTAGTTTGGATTTCCAGTTGGGTGATACGGTAGACCTGCTACGCGAAACAGTCCGTGCTTTTACCGATGTAGAAATTGCCCCACGGGCGGCTGAGATTGATCAGAACAATGAATTCCCTGCTGACCTGTGGCGCAAGATGGGTGATCTCGGTCTGCACGGTATCACCGTTGCCGAGGAATTCGGCGGCGCCGATATGGGCTATCTGGAACATGTGATTGTCATGGAAGAGATCAGCCGGGCTTCGGCTTCAGTCGCCTTGTCTTACGGTGCTCATTCCAATCTCTGTGTCAACCAGATTTACCGTAATGGTACTGTCGATCAGAGGCAGCGTTATCTCCCCAAACTGGTAAGTGGTGAACATGTCGGTGCTTTGGCCATGAGTGAGGCCGGCTCGGGGTCCGATGTCGTCAGTATGCGGTTGCGAGCCGATAAACAGGGCGATCACTATCTGCTCAACGGCAACAAGATGTGGATCACCAATGGACCGGATGCAGATACTCTGGTGGTTTACGCCAAAACCGATATGTATGCCGACGCACATGGCATCACGGCCTTTATTGTCGAGAAGGGTTTTCCCGGGTTTTCCGCTGCACAAAAACTCGACAAGCTTGGCATGCGCGGTAGCAATACTTGTGAACTCGTCTTCGAAAACTGTGAAGTGCCGGAGGAAAACGTCCTCGGCGAAGTTGGTAAGGGTGTCAGGGTATTGATGAGCGGTCTAGATTACGAGCGCGTGGTCCTGTCCGGCGGTCCCCTTGGAATCATGGCCGCCTGCCTGGACGTGGTCCTGCCCTACCTGCATGAGCGCAAGCAATTCGGTCATGCCATCGGCGAGTTCCAGTTTATGCAGGGAAAACTGGCCGATATGTACACTTCCCTGAATTCCTGCCGGGCCTATGTTTATGCGGTGGCCAGGGCCTGCGCCGGCAAAGGCTCACTCCGTAAAGATGCGGCCGGAGCGATTCTCCTTTCTGCCGAGCAAGCGACTAAAATGGCTCTTGAAGCGATTCAGTGCCTTGGAGGTAACGGCTACATCAACGAGTACCCGACCGGTCGATTGCTGCGTGATGCCAAACTCTATGAGATCGGCGCCGGAACCAGTGAAATCAGACGTATGTTGATCGGGCGCGAGCTGTTTCAGCAGACGGATTGATCCGGTCGCCGGAGAGGATGAAGAAACAGCCCATGACAATACTGAAAAGTGCCATCAATACAAGTTCCGAAGAGTTCCGCAATAATGTCGACACCATGCGGCAACTCAACCAGGATCTCGAAGATAAAGTCGGGCAGATCCGGCTGGGTGGCCCTGCACAAGCCCGGGCCAAGCACGAAGGGCGGGGCAAGCTGCTGCCGCGCGAGCGGGTCAGCCAGTTGCTCGACGTCGGTTCACCCTTCCTCGAATTTTCTCAGTTCGCCGCTTACGGTATGTACGATGGCGCTGCCCCCGCTGCCGGGATCATCACCGGTATTGGCCGTGTCATGGGCCAGGAATGCATGATCGTCGTCAACGACGCCACGGTCAAGGGCGGCACCTACTTCCCGCTCACTGTCAAGAAGCATCTGCGCGCCCAGGAGATTGCCGCCGAGAACCGGTTGCCGTGCATCTACCTGGTTGACTCGGGCGGGGTCAACCTGCCGGAGCAGGATCAGGTTTTTCCCGACCGCGACCATTTTGGCCGGATCTTCTACAACCAGGCCCGCCTTTCTTCACAGAGGATTCCACAAATCTCCGTTGTTATGGGGTCTTGTACCGCAGGTGGTGCATATCTCCCGGCCATGGCCGACGAAAGCATCATCGTCAAGGGCAACGGCACGATCTTCCTCGCTGGTCCACCTTTGGTCAAAGCAGCTACCGGCGAGGTGGTGAGCGCCGAGGATCTCGGTGGAGCCGAGGTGCACTGTCGCACTTCCGGAGTCACCGACCACTACGCCGAAAACGACGCCCACGCTTTGGCGACCGCAAGGCGCATCGTTGCCAATCTCAATATTTGCAAGCCAACCAGTCTGGCGCTGCAGTCGCCCCGGGAACCGCTTTGTGACCCGGCCGAGATCAATGGAGTGATACCCGCCGATATCCGCAAATCCTATGATGTTCGTGAAGTGATTGCACGCCTCGTCGACGGCAGCGAGTTTGACGAGTTCAAGAAGCTCTTCGGCACTACCCTGGTCTGTGGTTTCGCCCGGGTTCACGGCTATCCGGTTGGTATTGTTGCTAACAACGGAATCCTTTTCTCTGAGTCAGCCCTCAAAGGAGCTCACTTCATTGAACTCTGTTGCCAGCGTGGTATTCCGTTGGTCTTCCTGCAGAACATCACTGGTTTTATGGTTGGCAGCAAGTATGAGAGTGGCGGAATCGCCAAGGATGGTGCCAAGATGGTCACGGCTGTCGCTTGCGCTGCTGTCCCCAAATTCACCGTCATCATTGGTGGCAGCCATGGTGCCGGCAACTACGGTATGTGTGGCCGTGCCTATGGCCCACGCCAGCTCTGGGTCTGGCCCAACGCCCGGATCTCGGTGATGGGCGGCGAGCAGGCTGCCAGCGTTCTTGCCCAGCTCAAACGCGATGGCATAGAGGGGAAGGGGGGCGTCTGGAGCGAAGAGGAGGAGGTTGCCTTCAAGGAACCGATCCGTCAGCAGTATGAAAGCCAGGGACACCCCTACTACGCCAGCGCCCGTCTCTGGGATGACGGCATCATCCAGCCCGCTGATACCAGGATGGTCCTCGGTCTGGGGCTTTCAGCAGCGCTTAACGCCCCTGTGGAAAAAACCACCTTTGGCATTTTCAGGATGTGAACCATCCTCAGGATATGAACTATGAGCATTGCAGCCCTTCTGAGCGAAATTGACGAACATGGTCGTGCCACCCTTACCCTCAACCGGCCAGAGATGCACAATGCCTTTGATGACACCCTGATCAGCGCTCTGACCAGTGAACTCAAGCGGTTGGAACGAGACAAAAGCGTGCGCGTGGTCCTGCTGGCCGCCCGTGGCAAAAGTTTTTCCTCCGGGGCTGATCTCAACTGGATGCGGCGCATGGCCGACTATTCCTTCGAGGAAAACCTTACCGACGCCATAGAGCTGGCAGATTTGATGAAAACTCTGGCCAACCTTTCTAAGCCGACCATTGCCCTGGTGCAGGGTGCTGCCATCGGCGGTGGCGTCGGACTGGTGGCCTGCTGTGACATCGCCATTGCCAGTGAGAATGTCAGCTTCTGCCTCTCCGAGGTCAAGCTCGGCCTGATTCCGGCGGTCATCTCGCCCTACGTGGCGGCGGCTATCGGTCCCCGTGCCACCCGGCGTTATTTTCTCACAGCCGAGCGTTTCGATGCTGCCGAAGCCCACCGGCTTGGCCTGGTTCACGAAGTGGTGCGGCCGGACGAGCTCAATGCGCGGGTGGAGCGGTTGAGCCATCAGCTGCTGCAGAACGGGCCGCAGGCCATGGCCTCGGTCAAGGCGCTGGTTGCCGAGGTAGCCCTGAGTTCCCTGGACGATGACCTGATTGCCGACACCGCTGAGCGCATTGCCGAAATTCGCGCTTCTGATGAAGGCCGCGAGGGGTTGTCGGCTTTTCTTGAGAAGCGCGAACCCAACTGGATCAAAGGATGATGCAATGTTTGACAAGATTCTGATTGCCAATCGCGGCGAGATCGCCTGCCGTGTCATCCGCACCGCCCGTCAGCTGGGCATTGCTACGGTTGCGGTTTTTTCAGAGGCTGACGTTCAGGCCCTCCATGTCAGTCTGGCCGATGAGGCCCGCCTGGTTGGCGCTGCGCCGGCTCTGGAGAGCTACCTGGTTGCTGAGAGAATTTTACAGGCTGCCCTCGACAGTGGTGCCGGGGCGATTCACCCGGGGTACGGTTTTCTCTCGGAAAACGCCCGATTCGCCGCAGACTGTGCAGCAGCAGGAATCGTTTTTATCGGTCCCCCGGTGGCAGCGATTGAGGCCATGGGATCGAAGAGTGCCGCCAAGCAGATCATGAGTGCTGCCGGGGTCCCACTGGTCCCCGGCTACCATGAAGAGGACCAATCTCCGGAGCGTCTGAGACTGGCGGCTGATGCGGTCGGCTATCCACTTCTCATCAAGGCCAGCGCCGGTGGTGGTGGCAAGGGCATGCGCGTGGTGCGCAGTCCGGATGAATTTGTCGATGCTCTGCAAGGTGCCAAACGCGAAGCAGCATCTGCCTTTGCTGACGACCGGGTGCTGCTGGAAAAATACCTGGAGCAGCCACGGCATGTGGAGATCCAGGTGTTCGCCGACACTCACGGTAACTGCATACATCTTTTCGAGCGTGACTGTTCGATCCAGCGCCGGCACCAGAAAGGGATCGAGGAAGCGCCGGCGCCGGGGCTGAGCGAGGAACTGCGTTCCGGTATGGGGGCGGCTGCGGTTGCGGCAGCCCGGGCCATCGGTTATGTCGGCGCCGGAACGGTGGAGTTCCTGCTCGAGACCGATGGTTCCTTCTATTTCATGGAAATGAATACGCGCCTGCAGGTTGAGCATCCGGTGACCGAGATGATCACCGGTCAGGACCTCGTCGCGTGGCAGTTGCGGGTGGCTGCCGGCGAACCGCTCCCTTGTCGACAGGAGGAGCTCAGCATCAGTGGTCATGCCATCGAAGTCCGTATCTATGCCGAAGACCCGGCGAAGAACTTCCTGCCGTCCATCGGCCTGCTGCGGCACCTGCGCCAGCCGCAGGAGAACGCCCATGTGAGAGTTGATATAGGGGTTTGTCAGGGGGACGAAGTCAGCATGCACTACGATCCGATGATTGCCAAACTGATCGTCTGGGATCATGATCGAACCCGGGCTGTGCGCCGCCTGCAGAAGGCGCTGGCTGATTTTCAGGTGGTCGGGGTCACTGCCAACATCGGTTTTCTCGCTACGGTTGCTGCCAATCCTGCCTTCGCGGCAGCACAAATCGATACCGGTTTCATCGAGCACCACCGCACTGACCTGTTTCCCGAGACCGGACCGGCTTCGGATCGAACCCTGGCCTTGGCCTGCCTCGATGTTCTGCTCAGTCGCACCCTGGAAGCAACCGAAGTGGCGCAGACCTCCAGTGATCCTTACTCCCCCTGGCACGGCACAAACGGTTGGCGGCTCAACGCCGATAATTTCCATCGGTTGGATTTCATCGATGGCGGTGAACCGGTGCAGGTCACGGCTCACTTCCGTCGTGAAGCTTACCTGCTGGAACTTCCAGGTGGGACGTTGCTGGCTAGCGGCTGCATAGATGA
>JAUWTX010000117.1 GCA_030614505.1 Desulfuromonadales bacterium | reverse complement strand
TTGCTCAATCTCTTTATTAAGAACACTGGTTTCAAAGCAACAACTACCTGGAAAAATGAGGGAGCATGAAAGAAAAAATACTAATCGCTGATGACGAGGAAAGTATACGTTCTACTTTTTCAGAATTTTTACATGAGGCAGGTTATCAGGTTGAAGCGGCAGACTCTCTATCCAACTGCATAAAGAAAATGCAGGCAGAACCCTTTGGTGTTCTTTTTCTCGACGTAGGGTTTGGCAGTGATAATGGCATAGACGCAATTGAAGGGATCAAAGTACTGCAGCCGGATTGTGCGGTAGTGATTATTACAGGCAACCTGAACTCCAAAGCCATTTTCAAAGCAAGACAATATGGTGCGTTAGACTATCTGGTTAAACCAATCCGTCGACAAAGTCTTCTGTATATTACTCAAAAAGCACTAGCTAATTAAGTGACGGCAAACCAATAAATTCCCGACAGCCAGCTTCATCCCAACAGGGTTGGGGCTTCATTTTTAAGCCGCCAGTTTTTTCTCTCACCCTTTTTAATTGTTTCACCTTCAAAACAATCGGTAACAACATAAATTTCTTCATACCCTTTATTTTCCAACTTAGTTGCCGAGGCACCACGAGCTCCACCAGAATGGCACATAATCACAACCGGGACGAAGGTCGCTCGGCTGACCAAGCAGATAAAGTTTCCCTTGACATATCTGACAAGAATGGTAATGTATACACAACAGAACACGTTTTCTCCATGTTCTACCTCCTGAAGAGGAACCAAAAACCCGTTGCCCCACAGTCGCCCTCCTGGCTGTGGGGCTTTTTTTGCAATAAATTTATTTCATCAGATTGCGCAGCACGTAATTCAGAATCCCTCCACTTTGGAAATACTGCACCTCGTTGGCGGTATCGATGCGACAGGTCACAACGAGTTTCTGGCTGCTGCCATCTGCGCGGTTAACCCGCAGAGTAATATCCTGGCCCGGTTCGAGCGGCGTCTCCTGGCCAATCAGATCAAAGGTTTCGCTGCCATCGATAGCCAGAGTTTTGTGATTGTCTCCTTCTTTAAACTGTAACGGCAAGACTCCCATACCAACCAGGTTGGAGCGATGGATGCGTTCGTAACTTTCGGCAATCACAGCCTTCACGCCGAGCAGAAGAGTCCCTTTAGCCGCCCAGTCCCGGCTCGAACCAGTTCCATACTCCTTACCAGCCATAATTATCAAGGGAGAATTCTCCTCTGCATATTTCATTGCCGCATCAAAGATACTCACCTGCTCATCACCGGGAAGCACTCTGGTAAAGCCGCCCTCAACACCAGGCACAAGCTCATTCTTTAAACGAATATTAGCAAAGGTACCGCGTATCATCACTTCGTGGTTGCCACGCCGCGAACCATAGGAATTGAAATCAGCCGGTCCCATGCCACGTTCACGCAGGTAGACTCCAGCCGGGCTGCTTGCCAGAATCGTTCCGGCAGGTGAAATATGGTCCGTGGTGATCGAATCACCGAGCAAGGCAAGAAGTCGTGCTCCGACAAAGCCTGTCAGTCCAGTTGACATTTCTTCGCGAACCTCGAAAAAGGACGGCTCCTTGACATAGGTAGACTCTTCCATCCAGGCATAGGTCTGACCTTCGGGCAACGGCAGGCTACGCCAGCTTTCCTCGCCGGCAAAGACATCGGCATACTTCTCGCGAAACATGTCCGCCGAAACCAGTTTGACCATTTCAGAAACCTCGTCATCACTCGGCCAGATGTCTTTCAAGTAGACATCATTACCTTGCGGATCCTGGCCAAGCGGTTCGCTGGTCAAGTCAATAAGCGTAGTACCGGCCAGCCCGAAAGCAACCACCAGCGGTGGAGAAGCCAGCCAGTTAGCTTTGGTCTGGGAGTGAATGCGTCCCTCGAAATTGCGGTTTCCGGAAAGAACCGAACAGACGGTCATGTCGCTTTCGCTAATCGCGTCAGCAATCGGACCAACCAGGGGACCGGAGTTGCCTATACAGGTGGTACAGCCGTAGCCAACCACATTGTAGCCAAGCTGATCGAGATAAGTCTGCAGGCCGGCTTTTTCCAGGTAGTCGGTCACCACTTTGGAGCCGGGCGCCATGGAAGTCTTAACCCAGGGCTTCTGCTTAAGACCCTTTTCAATCGCTTTTTTCGCCAGCAACCCGGCCCCCATCATCACTGCCGGATTGGAGGTGTTGGTACAGGAGGTAATCGCCGAGATTACGACATCACCCTGGTTCAAGCGATAGTCGGCGTCAGCGACAGCAATACTCCTGTCAGCCAAATCTGCAGGAATAACTTCCACAGTAGCCTGTTTGAGTGCTTCGAGATCGACGCGGTCCTGGGGGCGTTTCGGCCCGGCCAGGCTTGGCTTGACGGCACCAAGATCAAGCTCAAGAACGGCGGTGTAATCAGGGTCAGGCATCCCGTCGAAACGCCACAGACCCTGCTGTTTGGCATAGGACTCTACCAGGGCAATCGTTGCATCGTCACGACTGGAGAGACGTAGATAATCAATGGTCACTTCATCGATTGGGAACCAGCCACAGGTGGCACCATACTCAGGAGCCATATTGGCAATCGTTGCACGGTCGGCCAAAGGCAGCTTGGCCAGACCATCACCGAAGAATTCGACAAACTTGCCGACAACACCAAATTGGCGCAGTATCTGGGTGACAGTCAGCACGAGGTCAGTCGCAGTTACCCCCTCCTGCAGTTTGCCATTCATGCGGAAACCAACGACTTCAGGGATAATCATTGAAACCGCCTGGCCGAGCATCGCCGCTTCAGCTTCAATACCACCGACCCCCCAGCCGAGGACAGCCAAACCATTGATCATGGTGGTATGACTGTCGGTACCAACCAGGGTATCCGGGTAAGCGACCTTCCTGCCATCACGGTCTTCCGACCAGACGGTGCGGGCCAGGTATTCGAGGTTCACCTGGTGGCAGATACCGGTGCCAGGCGGCACCACGCGAAAGTTATCGAAGGCCAACTGCCCCCAGCGCAGGAAGGCATAGCGCTCACGGTTGCGCTCCATTTCCTTATCGACGTTATACGCGAAGGCTTCAGGCATGGCGTACTTGTCAACCATGACCGAATGATCTATCACCAGGTCCACCGGGATCTGTGGGTTGATCTTTTGTGGATCACCGCCGACGCGGACAACAGCATCACGCATGGCCGCCAGATCGACAACCGCCGGCACACCGGTAAAATCCTGCATCAATACCCGCGCCGGTCGAAAGGCAATTTCATGATCGGAGCTGCGCTTTTCCAACCAGTCGACCACCGCGTTGATATCCTTTACTGTAACGGATTCACCGTCCTCGTTACGTAATAGATTTTCCAACAGGATCTTGAGCGTCAGCGGCAAACGCGTCACATCGCTACATGTTTCTGTAAGTTTTTCCAGGCTGAAATATTCATAAGCCGTCCCATTAATATCCAGAGTTCGGCGGGTATTAAAGCTATTGAGACTGTTGATACTCATAATGTCCTCTCTCTTTCATTTCTTCTGGCCTTAAACACCAAGGTATTATGTCATACCCATTCTACCATAAACTGGCAGAATCATTTGAGCCCCGGGACATCCCGGACCAGCACCCACAGCCTTGCTTTTGACGATTTCATCTGCTAGCTTAGTGTCCATCAAATACTCAGGTTGACCACGATCTTAAGACACCGGCGTAGTTGTCCTGTCACCAAAGGAGAGCACCATGACAGAGTGGATGGATAGCGAAATTCTCGGCATCACCCTCGGACAATATGCCATGGCATTTGGTATCCTTCTCGCCTCCTATATTGCCAAGAAAATCTTCGCCTACATCTTTACCAAGACAATCCTGCCTCTGGCGCAAAAGTCAAAAAGGGAACTTGATGACCGTTTTCTAGCCTGTCTGCAGAAACCGGCAGAGTTCCTTGTCTTGCTGATTGGGTTTTTCATCGCGATGGAAGTTCTTCAACTTCCAAGCGAACCCTTTGATTTTCACAAACTCACCACCGCTATACTCAAAGCGTTGGTCATCTATGATGTCGCCTGGTTCCTTTTCAACCTGGTCGATATGGTCGATCATTACCTGAGCAAATGGGCAGCACGCACCAAATCAACTCTGGACGATGCCCTGGCTCCGCTGCTGCGCAAAAGTCTGCGTATATTAATTGTTATCATGGCCTGTCTCATGGCGATCCAGACCTTCGGCTATCCGGTTACCGGAGTGATTGCTTCGCTCGGCATCGGCGGCCTGGCTTTTGCCCTGGCAGCCAAGGACACGGTATCCAACATCTTTGGCTCGCTAATGATCATCTTCGATCGTCCCTTCCAGGTTGGTGACTGGATCAAGGCCGGTGACATGGAAGGAACCGTCGAAGAGGTCGGCTTTCGCTCGACCAAGATTCGCACATTTGCCAAGACGTTAATCTCCGTGCCAAACAACCTCATTGCCAATCTGCCCCTCGACAACTACAGTCGCATGCCCAAACGGCGCATCCGTCTCACCGTTGGAGTCTCATACGATGCCACTCCGGCACAGATGCGTGAAGCGGTCAGCCGAATTCGCGAACTGTTAAAGACTCATCCGGCCATTGATCAGGAGTTTTTTCTGGTCAACTTCACCGACTTCGGCGCTTCGTCTCTCGACATCATGGTCTACTGCTTTACAACCACGATTAAATGGGGAGAATATCTTGATGCCCGGGAAGATGTCTGCCTGAAAATTATGGATACCCTGGAAGAACTTGGCCTGGAAATCGCTTTCCCCAGCACCACTGTTTACCTGCGCAAAGAAAGTTCTAAGCCTGCGGAAGCGATTCCGGAAAAATCATGATATGACAATCTTGTAGCAATTCACCATAACAAGTCATTGGGCTTGTTCATTGATGGGCAAACAGGAGGAAGACGATGCACAGATGGTTTCTCTGGATTGTATTGGTTGTTTTTTTAAGCGGCTGCTCCCCCTGGATCGGCATGCACAAAATTGAACTCGGCATGTCCAAAGCTGAGGTCATGCAACAGATGGGAAAGCCGAGCAACGCCTCGGGTAGCGGTAACGAGGAATACCTCTGGTACATCCCCGCCAATCGTTTCTGGGAACGCTACTATGTCCATATGGTCAACGGTAAGGTTGAAGCCTACGGGCAACTCGGCAAGCAGTCTGAACAACCGCAGTAGCCCCTTCTTTTCTGTTCCATCAATCGCGGCTTTGCTGTCGTAATAAAGGCCCTTGCCGGGCCTTTATTCATTTACGGAACATCTTCAGGCAAGCAATCACGCTGGAGGGAATTATGGCCACACAGGTTTATTTCGCAGATATGCGAGCCGGTATGCGGGAGAACCTGCATACCAAACTGGAGAGATTGACTGACCAGGCCGGCTTGTCAGGCGTGGTTCGCCCCGGCGAGCTCGTCGCCATCAAGATGCATTTCGGCGAAAAGGGTGGTCACGCTTATATCAGACCAACCTTCGTCCGCAGGATCGTTGATCAAGTCAAAGAGCTAGGCGGCAAACCCTTCCTGACCGATTCGAGCACTCTTTATCCGGGCGAACGCAAAGAAGCGGTATCAGCTCTGACCTGTGCCATAGAAAACGGCTTTGCTTATGCTGTTGTCAATGCACCGCTCATCATGAGCGACGGTTTGCGCGGCCATTCATCGCAAAGGATTACCGTCCCCGGCGAACTTCTTACAGAAGTTGACATCGGTCTGGAAATCATCGAAGCAGACGTTTTGATCGTACTCTCCCATTTCAAATGTCACGAGCTGACCGGCTTTGGCGGAGCGATCAAAAATCTCGCTATGGGCTGTTCAAGCCGCGAAGGAAAACTCGAACAACACTCCACCGTTGCTCCCAGCATTTCTGAAAAACATTGCACCTCCTGCGGCGCCTGTCTCAAGGCCTGCGCCCACGGTGCGATTGATCTCAGCACCGGCAAGGCGGTCCTCGATGAAAATCGCTGTGTTGGCTGCGGTCGCTGCATCACCGTCTGTGAACCACAGGCGATTCGGATTCAGTGGAATGAAGAATCTGCCCTGGTCATGAAAAAAATGGCTGAATATTCACTGGGAGCCCTTGCGGGCAAAGACAACAAACGACTCTTCGTTAACTTCATTACCCAGGTCTCACCAGCCTGTGACTGCTACGGTCACTCCGATGCTCCGATTGTTCCCGATCTCGGCATACTCGCATCAAGTGATCCGGTCGCTCTGGATCAGGCTTGCGCCGACCTGGTCAATCAGGCTCGTGGACTACCGGACACCGAGATGAGGACCGGCCACGAACCGGGCTGCGACAAGTTTCGCGGCGTTTACCCACATATCAACTGGGAAGTACAACTCGAGCATGGTGAAAAAGTGGGATTGGGTCAGCGAGAATACGAGTTGGTGAAGTTGGAACCGGAACGTGATAAATGGTGATCATCAAGGGTGGCCTACCGCTTAAAGTATTGAGCTTCTCTATCTTTAGTTATACCTAATTGCATAATTGGTTCTATTGAGACTTGTTTCCTTTTGTTCCAGAATACAAGTAACGGTTGTTTTTGCTGGTACAGAGAGAACTGTCTGCTTGCTCAAGAATGTAGGAGGACACAGATGCTTATACGTGTAATGCACAACGAAGGTCATTATGATTATGTCAAACCTCAACTTTTGAATCGTTTGATTGAAAAAGAAGAAATCATAAGCTTCTATAGAAATAGCGG
>JAUWTX010000166.1 GCA_030614505.1 Desulfuromonadales bacterium | reverse complement strand
TTTGCCATCCTTGATCATCAGACCAACATAGAGAATACCACTGTATGGGCAGCCATCACTGGCCATACCTGCAATGGTCGGTTTGACAATAGTTTCGACAATTTCATCGTGGAGTGCAGCCGTCACAACCGGAGCCGGGGAGTAGGCTCCCATGCCACCGGTATTCGGCCCTTCATCGCCGTCAAAGGCTCGCTTGTGATCCTGCGATGAGGCCAGAGGCAGGATATTCGTGCCGTCGGTAAAAGCAAAGAACGAGGCTTCTTCACCATCCATAAATTCTTCGATGACAACACTCGCCCCGGCTTCTCCAAACACCTTGTCGAGCATGATGTCATCAATGGCAGCAATTGCCTGCTCCTCGCTCATGGCGACGATCACACCTTTACCGGCGGCAAGGCCATCGGCCTTGACGACGATTGGCGCACCCTGCTCCTTGATATAGGCGACAGCGGCATCACGATCCGAAAAAGTCTGATAAGCGGCAGTCGGGATAGCGTACTTGGCCATCAAATCCTTGGAGAAACTCTTGCTGCCCTCGATACGGGCGGCCGCCTGATTCGGGCCGAAGATCTCCAGGCCTGCCTCCTGAAACCGGTCGACAATACCCATGGTCAAGGGCACTTCCGGACCGACCACGGTCAGGTCGATCTTCTCGGCTTTGGCAAAGTCGAGCAGGGCGTCTATATCGTCAGCAGGAATATGGACGCAGTCCGCCAAACCCGCGATCCCCGGATTACCCGGTGCACAGTAAATCGTATCGACTAGTGGCGACTGCGCAATCTTCCAGACCAGCGTATGCTCGCGACCACCACCACCGATGACAAGTATTTTCATATTGAAGTTCCTTTTGGAAGACAGGAGTTAGAATACAGGAGACAAAACCTTTAGACCATAAACTCTAAGCACCTATTCTGTATTCTGTCTCCTACATTCTGTCTTCTTGCCCCTTAATGCCTGAAATGCCGCATGCTGGTAAAGACCATCGCCATACCATGCTCATCGGCAGCAGCAATCACTTCCTCATCACGAATCGAGCCACCCGGCTGGATGACGGCGCTGATACCCACTGCAGCGGCATTATCGATACCGTCACGGAAGGGGAAGAAAGCATCGGAGGCCATAACCGCGCCTTTGACATCGAGCCCGGCGTGTTCAGCCTTGATCGCTGCGATACGTGCCGAGTTGACCCGGCTCATCTGACCGGCGCCGACACCGATAGTCATGCCGTCCTTACCGTAGACAATGGCATTCGATTTGACGAACTTGGACACCCGCCAGGTGAAGAGCAGAGTTTTCATCTCTTCTTCGGTCGGCTGGCGCTTGCTGACCACCTTTAAATCAGCAGTCAGGGCCAGGTCGGCCTCTTGCACCAGCAGGCCGCCGTTGACTCGCTTCATATCGAGTCGAGCAGCCGACTCTTCCGGCCATTCACCACATTCGAGGAGACGAACGTTCTTCTTGGCAGCCACCACTTCAACCGCTTCGGTTGTCACCTTCGGAGCGATAATCACTTCAACAAACTGCTTATCGACGATCGCCTGAGCGGTGTCCGCATCAAGCTCACGATTGAAAGCGATAATGCCGCCAAAAGAGGACTCGGTGTCAGTACTGAAGGCACGCTGATAAGCGTCGAGGAGGCTATCTCCATAGGCTACACCGCAGGGGTTGGCGTGCTTGACAATGACGCAGGCTGGGCCTTCACTGAACTGTTTGACGCATTCCAGGGCGGCATCGGTGTCGGCAATATTATTGTAGGAGAGTTTCTTGCCCTGCAATTGTTTCGCTGTCGCGAGGGAAACCTCTGTAATGTCGCGTTCAACGTAGAAGGCCGCCTTCTGGTGCGGGTTCTCACCGTAACGCATCACTTCGGTGCGCTGGTACTGGAAGGTCAGGGCACTTGGGAAGTCGGCACTTTCTTCATCAAGTCGACGCCCCAGCCAGTTGGAGATAGCAGCATCGTAGGCCGAGGTCCGCTGGTAAACCTTGAGGGCCAGTCGGAAATTGGTCTTGCGAGAGACATCACCTGCGTTGGCATTCATCTCGTCAAGAACCACGGCATAATCAGTCGGGTCAATAACCACGGTCACCGACTGGTTGTTCTTGGCCGCGCTGCGCAGCATGGTCGGCCCGCCAATATCGATATTTTCGATGGCATCTTCAAGGGTGCAATCGGCATTGGCCACTGTTGCCTCGAAGGGATAGAGATTGACTACCACCATATCGATCGGCGTAATATCGTGCTCCGCCATCTTGGCGACATGGGCCGGGTTGTCACGCAGACCGAGCAGGCCACCATGGATCTTCGGGTGCAGAGTCTTGACGCGACCATCAAGCATTTCAGGGTAACCGGTGTGCTCGGAGACGTCTTTCACTTCGAGCCCGGCTTCCCGCATCATGCTGGCGGTGCCGCCGGTAGAAAGGATTTCAACACCAAAACGACTTAATTTTTTGGCCAAATCGACGATGCCGGTTTTGTCGGAAACACTAATCAGTGCGCGTTTGATAACAGCCATGGCAGGACCTCTTGAGATGGGTTAGTTGGAATACTTTTAACCTTGTAAGACCACAATCTATATTCACAGGGATATGCAGGATGAGCAGGATAATTACTTACAATCAAGAACTAAAAGCTTGGTTTGTTTGGTTTATCCATCCTGTCTATCCTGTCCATCCCTGTAAATAAGCTGTTAAAACTCCAGGGCAGCCAGAAAAAGCCTTTCGAATGCGGGGGTGCCGGAGAGCGGGAAAGACTGTAGCCTGTTTGTCAGCTCAGCCAATCGCTGTTGACCATCTGCAGCGCGCAAATAGGCCTGCAAGCCCGTCAACACCCCGTTTGCGATAAAAGAGGTTTTATCTAACATGGGCTCCGGCAGCAAGGCAACCCTTTTCAGAATCTCGACCGGCAAAGCCGTTCCGAGGGCACCTGTCACCAGGACTTTTGGCACGTCTTCCTGTGCAAACCCACCCCTTTCGAGCAGAACCTGGGTACCAGCCCGCACCGCACCTTTGGCCAACTGGAAATTGCGTAAATCCTCCTGCGTCAATAGTAGCTCACCCGAAGCACTGCGGTGGAAACAAATCGCCCATGAGCCACCCCTCTCGACCAGGTACTGACCCAGGTTGGTCTCAACTTCATCTGCAGAGAGAATGCGTCCGGTCACATCGATCAATCCGCCCAGGCGCGCCACAGCAACCAGTGCCGCCAGACCACTGCCGCACAAGCCCTGTGGTTGACCTCCGCCGGCCACGGTAAGTTGCAAACGGTCTTCGAACAGGGTCACATTGGTCACGGCACCATCGGCCATAATCATTCCTGTACCTATGTTGCCGCCCTCGAATGCTGGACCGGCCGCAGCAGAAGTCACCCACCAGCAGGAGCCATCCCAGAGTGCCAGTTCAGCGTTCGTGCCAATATCAATCAGAAGAGTGCCCGGTTGAACATCCTCCCCCGGCGGAACATCCTCCAGGGCGAGCAGACAGGCAACCAGGTCGCCGCCGACAAAACCCGAGATCAACGGGAAAATTTGCAACGGCACCGAAAGACCGAAGTCAATCTCGTTGACAGGAATGTGACACAGCTCTTTATAAGGAGGCTTGTGCGGCGGGAAAAGCAGTGAGGAGACCGGCAGGTTGCGCAACAGACAGGACATGCCCGGGTTACCGGCGGCAACAACGGAGGAGATGTCATCAGATGTACAGTCTGACCTGTCGAGAAGTTCTTCGATCAGGCTCCGCAAACCATCAACAAGGAGTGCTTGCAAGCCCGCGCCATCACCATCATGTGCCTGCTGCAAACGCAACAGGATATCAGCACCCCGTTCTCGCTGGGGGTTGGCGATCTGCTTCTCAGCCAACACCTCGCCATCCGCCCCCAACAATCGCCCTGCCAAAGTTGTAGTACCGAGATCGATGGTTATCTGTTGCTTCTTTGACAAAGGATTCATCAGTCGACAAAAACCCGTGGCACCCGTTTACTGATATTGCAAAAAACTTCGTAGGTGATGGAACCAACCTTGTCCGCCCACTCTTCGGCAGTGATGATTGCGTCGCCGTCCCGGCCAAGCAGGGTCACCTGGTCGCCAACCTGAACCTCGGGGAGATCGGTGACATCCACGAGGATCCAGTCCATGCAAACTGTGCCGGCAACGGGAACCCGTCGACCGTGAATCAGGACATCACCACAATTGGTGAGCAGACGATTGTAACCGTCAGCATAGCCGACCGGAATCGCTGCGACCCGGGAATGTCTTGAGGTCACAAAGCGATGCCCGTATGAGACACCTTCACCGGGGGGGATTTCCTTAAGTTGAGCTATCTGGCTGACAAAGCGCATCACTGGCTTTTGCGTGAACTGGCTGGCGAAAGGGCCACCGGTCAACCCACCATATAAGGAGATCCCCGGCCGGACCAGGTTGCATCCGGTCAGTTTACGGCTGTAGATACCTGCACTGTTGGCAATGTGACGGTAACGAGGAGTGAAGCCAAAGGTTTCGACTTTCTCAACCACTCTGGCAAAGGCTTCATATTGTAGTCCAGTCAATGGCCGTTCCGGTTCATCAGCCACGGCCAGATGGCTCATGAGGCCGGTCATGTTCAAATTCTTCATCTTTTTCAGGACAGGCAACACTTGATCGAGACGTTCAACCCGGAAGCCAAGCCGCCCCATTCCCGTATCAACCTTGAGGTGATAATCGACGGTTCGTCCGACGTCACGGGCCGCACTATCCAAAAGACGGGCACAGGTCAGATCGTAGAGGACTGGCGTCAACCGATGCTCCAGGACGTCATCCTCCTGGCCAGGAAAAACGCTACCCAAGATGACAATCGGTTGCTCAATGCCAAGACTGCGCAACTCCACCCCCTCTTCTACGAGAGCGACACCGAACAGGCTAGCGCCGGCATCAGCAAGAACCGGGGCGACACCACTGACACCATGGCCATAAGCATTCGCCTTAACCACCGCCAACACATCGCAATTGGCACCGACAGTGCTCTGGATTTCCTGAAAATTATGCCGGAGTGCGGCAAGGTCGATTTCAACCCGGGTCGGACGTGACACAGACATAGGAATCTCCGCTAGAATTGAAGAGAATCGACATTAAAACATGTGGCTTTGTAGAGTGTAAAGCGAGAAACAATGTGCACGTTATCCACGTGGATTAGGGGTCGCGTCTACACATTTCACATTTTTTGCACTTAATGCATTTTTTGTGGGATGTGTAGACGCGACCCCTAACCCACGTGTGCGGCGAGCAGATTGTTTCTCTCTTTACACCCATTAAAGTCACATGTTTTAATGTCGATTCTCTTCAATTCCAGCGGAGTTTTCTATGTCTGTGCCTCGCCCGACCCGGGTTGAAAT
>JAUWTX010000292.1 GCA_030614505.1 Desulfuromonadales bacterium | reverse complement strand
GGGTGGACTAATGATGCAAGGGGTGGACAACGATGAAACTTCTCACTCCAACACGACCATCTGAGCTACCGGAAGAAGCTTTGCTGGCACGTCTGCGCTACCGCCGATCAGCTACTGACCTGGCTGCAAACCATGTCACAGAGGCACCCGCTGCGGACGTTGTCTACTGGGTTTATCAGCGCCTCAATCGCCGCTTGCGAAAACAACTCGAACCGTTTCTCGACCTGCTCGCCATGCGCAGCCTGATCCTGGCTTTGCGCTACAGCCTGGCGGGCGAACCACCTCCTGCAACTATATTGAGTAACTCCCTGCTCGCCGAACCGCTAAAGAGATTGATCATGGCGACAGAAGAGGCTGAGACCACAGTCGCACAGCTCGAAGCATTCCTGGTCAGGGACTATCCGTTTGTCACCAAGCTGGCTACCACTTACCGAAACCAGGGACCCGGCGGGGTTGAACAGCAGCTTGCTGACGGCATTCTGCAACACGGGCTGGCCCGGGCCGGCAATGACATTCTCAAAGGGATGCTGTGTTATCTGATCGATATGCGTAACTTCCTGATGATTAATAAACTTTGGCGCTGGCAGGTCAACCAGGCACCACTGTTAACTCCCGGCGGCAAGACTGAAACAACCAGCCTGCAGCGCATCTGGGCGACACATGACAGCGACCGTCTCAGCAACCTGGCCAACCGACTGGCTGGAGAACCTTTAATCTCCACAAAAGCTACCGGCATGGAACAGTGTCTATTGAACGGACAGACCCGGCTATTGCAGCGGGCCGGACGCGACCCGCTGGGACTGGCCGTGATCATAGAATATCTCTGGAAAGCCCAGCTTGCCGTTCACAACCAGGTACTGCGAAAATCTCTTGCTCCCGACCGTGAGGAACTGCTTGAGGAGGTTCTGTTGCTATGAAGGAGATCCTCTTTTTGACCATGGAAGACAGTGCGCCGGGCTTTGCCCTCACCGGCGTCCGCCAGCAGACGTTGACCCGGGAAGAGGCCTGGTCGACAATCCAGCAGGCCTGTGGCGATCCCGAAGTCGGAGTGGTCGCTGCCGATACCAGACTGCTTGAAAATCTCGACCAGGTCCGGTTGCGTGAGTTGACCGAGCGCTGGCCGGGGGTTCTGGTCACGCTACCGGCACCCGCCGACAGGCGTGCCCCGCCGAGCGACGAACTACAGCGCCTGGTACAGAGGGCACTTGGCTACCACGTGAGGTTGCAGAGATGAATGGCAAGGTCACCAGCATCAGCGGTGCCACCGTGTGTGTCGATCTACCCGACCTGAAAGTCGGCGACCGGATCTTTGTCGGCGTAAGCCGCCTGACCGGGGAGGTAGTACGCCTCGATGGCATTATCGCAACGGTTCAGGTCTTTGAAGAAACTCGAGGCTTAGGCATCGGCGAGCCGGTGGCAAGCGCCCAAGGCCCACTGACAGTCCGACTCGGTCCTGGCCTGCTCGGCGGGGTCTTCGATGGTCTGCAGCGCCCACTCCCCCTGCTTCAAGAAAACAGTGGTGATTTCATTGCCAGCGGACAAGACCCCTTTCCACTCGACTGCAACCGGCGCTGGGATTTCAGCACTGAGCGCAAAGCTGGCGATCTGTTACACGCTGGAGAAGCTTTTGGCAAGGTCAAGGAAGGACATCTCGACCACCTGCTGCTGACACCACAAGAAGGTATTCTGGCGCAACTGCACAGCGGTGAGCTACAACTTGATCAGCCGGCGGCCATCCTTGAAGACAATCAGATTCTCCATGGCTGGCACAGCTGGCCAGTTCGCAACGCGCGCCCCTATCGGGCCAAACTGCCTCCTACAACGCCGCTGGTCACCGGCCAGCGTTGCCTAGATTTTCTCTTCCCCTTGCTTAAGGGTGGCGTCGCCATTATTCCCGGCGGATTCGGCACCGGCAAGACCGTACTCGAGCAAACAATTGCCAAGTTCGCTGATGTCGATGTGGTGGTCTATGTCGGCTGCGGTGAGCGCGGCAACGAAATGGCCGGACTGCTTGATGAATTCAGTGAGCTTGAGGATCCACGCAGTGGCCGGCCGCTCATGGAACGCACCATCATCGTCGCCAACACATCCAACATGCCGGTAGCCGCCCGCGAGGCATCAATCTTCACTGCGGTAACTATTGCGGAATATTATCGCGACATGGGCCTCGACGTACTCTTTCTTGCCGACAGCCTGTCGCGCTGGGCCGAAGCTCTGCGCGAGATTTCCGCAGCCCTCGAAGAAATGCCCGGCGAAGACGGCTACCCGACCTATCTCGGCTCTCGGCTCTCAGGTTTTATTGAGCGAGCCGGAGTGGTCGAAACACTCGCGGGGGGCAAAGGCTCCCTGAGTATGATTCTGGCGGTTTCGCCGCCGGGCGCCGATTTCACCGAACCGGTCACCCAGGCCTGCCTGCGCGTAGCCGGAGCCCTCTACATGCTGGATACCCACCTGGCCCATCGCCGCCACTTTCCAGCGATCAACTGGACCCAGAGCTACTCCCTCTACAGTGATACG
>JAUWTX010000169.1 GCA_030614505.1 Desulfuromonadales bacterium | reverse complement strand
CCGGCCAGATCAAAGTGATGGTCGGTGGTTACGATTTCCGCACCAGTCAATTCAACCGCGTGCTCCAGGCCAAACGGCTGCCTGGCTCGGCGATGAAACCACTGATCTATGCGGCTGCCCTGGATAAAGGTTACACCCCGGCGACGGTGATTCTCGATACTCCGCTGATTTTCAAGGAACGCCTGGAAAGCGGGGAGATCAAGGAGTGGAAACCGAAAAACTATTCCAAACGCTTTTACGGTCCGGTGCCGATGCGTACTGCCCTGGCTAAATCCTTCAATGTCATCACGATCAAGATTCTCGAGGATATCGGCGTACGCTACGCGGCCAACTACGTCCGCAAGCTCGGCATCGAATCAGATCTCGCCGAAGATTTGACCATGGGTCTCGGCTCGTCTGCATTGACACCGATGGAGCTGGCGCGCAGCTATTCCGTACTGGCTAATGGCGGAGTCCGGATTGTGCCAACTTATATCAACAAAATCCTGGATCGTGACGGCAAGGTCGTCGAATCAAACGATCCGGCGGATTTCCCCGCAGGGCCCCAGCCCGGGCAGAAGCTGACAGGACAATCACGCAGTCGGGTCATCAGTGCGGAAACCGCCTACCTGACCACCAATCTCATGGAAAGTGTGGTACAGAAAGGCACCGGATGGCGTGCCAGGGCGCTTAAGCGACCGGTCGCCGGCAAGACCGGCACGACCAACAACCTTAAAGACGCCTGGTTCATTGGCTATATTCAGCAACTGCTTGCTGTCGTCTGGGTCGGCTATGATCAGGAGCGCCCACTGGGCAAGAGCGAAACCGGTTCCAAGGCTGCTGCTCCAGCCTGGGTCACCTTCATGGCAGAGGCCGCCATGGACTTGCCGGTTGAACAGTTCCCGGTACCGGACAGCATTGAATTCCGGCCGATTGATCCTCTTACCGGCCTGCTGGCACCCGAAGACAGCCATGACATCCTCATCGAAGCCTTCGCCCCGGGCACGGCTCCAGTGCGTTATGCGATAGAAGAAAAGACCCCGGAGGCCAAAGATTTTTTCCGGCTTGATATGGATGAGCTTTGACGTGAATCAGTGATCTCACTGATCCAGCTTTGAGGTATAACTCAGGATAGTTTAAAAAAATGAACCCGGCACAAGCCGGGTTTTTCTTTTCGCGTTCCTCGTGCCGCGGCCCTCGTCCCGTTTTACTTTTGCCGCCCAACCCCAACCTGCGGGCAACGATCAACCACCGGACAAACCGAACAGCAGGCCGTCCGGGCCCGACAGCATTGTCGGCCATGAAAAATCAGCACATGGGCTGTCTGTGTCCAACGCTCGGCCGGCAACAACTTGCAAAGTTGCTCTTCGATCTTTTCCGGCACACGTGCCGTCGTCCAACCAAGACGTCCGGCAATGCGCCCAACGTGGGTATCCACCACCATCCCAGGGACACCAAAGGCGTTGCCTAAAACCACATTTGCTGTTTTCCGTCCGACACCGGGTAAAGCAACCAGCGCCTTCATCTCCTGCGGAACCTCACCACCGTGAGACCTGACCAGTTCTGTAGCACAACCGATCAGACTTTTTGCCTTGTTACGGAAGAAACCCGTGGAGCGGATCAGTGTTTCAACCTCAGACACTTCGGCCGTCACCAGGCTGACAGGGTCAGGGAAACGTTTAAAGAGCTCTGGAGTCACCTGGTTCACGCGAACATCAGTACATTGTGCAGAAAGGATCGTCGCAACCAGCAGTTGCCATGGATTCTGGTGTGTGAGAGCACAATGAGCCGCCGGGTAGGTCGCTTCCAGGCGTTCGAGCGTGATCAATGCATGATCAGATGTGATTCGGGGAGTTTTCATCTTTATCGAGACAGCAAACCGTACTTTCTTTTGTAGTTATCAACCTTGTCCACAGAGTTTTCCACAAGGGGCCAGAGAGTCTCCAGGAGGGGGCAAAGCTGGTTGCCGTGGAGAAAACTAACCAGGCGCCGCTTCCATGCGACCACCGGCCAGCTGTCTCAAGCGCACAGGCCGTCGAGTGTCCGTGATCTGCACTGTCAGAGTCAGCGGCAGATGTTTGGACGCCTGGCGAGCAAGATAGCAGCGATTGACCGAAGCATCAAGCACCCGGACCCCGCCCCGCAGGTAAGCACGGTCACGATCAAAAACCGGGAAACGGGCCGGATATGTGCCACGCCAGAGTGGCCAGCGGGTACGGCGCAGGACAGAGGTTAGCGCCAGGTTACCAGAACCCCAAAAATAGTCGGCAAAATCACCCAGAAGTAGAGAAGGACAAGCCAGAGACGGGTTACCGAGCAGTTCTGAACCAAGCAACTTCGTCACCTGGTGGTTGCGAAAACGTGAAAAGCTGTCAAGGTAGACGTTGAACAGGTGCAGCCGCTTACCACCCAGGTCTACATCGGCACGCAAGCAGTGGCCACCATAACCGAGATCAAAATTCTGCACTGCTTTAAGCGGAAAAAAAGAAAGGTAGGCAAGCGGCCCGCCGCCGGCATCACGAAAAGCATCGAGACCCAGGCGCTCTGCCAGATAGGGAAGAACGTCAACATGATGTGCAGCACCAAGCTCCTGCAAAACAACTATATCGGGAGCAGCGTCTGCGATTACATTTAAAATCCGGTCCGGATTGACCTGACCATCACTGCCGCGGCAGCGATGAATATTATAGGTCATGATGCGAGCGGTGTTCATACCTGCCTCGCTGTCAGGAGTCTGTTGACCTTGACGAGCCGTTTAAGTCCGACAGCTTCCTGGTGCCACAGAAACTATGACATCGGGTTTATTGCTCTGCTACACGTTTGACACTGCGAATGACAACCGGATCCACAGGAACATCGCCAAACCTTTTAAAGGTATGTGTCGGGCTGGTACCGATCTTGTTAACCACATCCATGCCCTTGATGACCTTGCCGAAAACAGCATAGCCGTAACCTCGGGTCGTTGTGTTTTTATGGTCGAGAAAACCATTATCTTTGAGGTTGATGAAGAACTGGCTGGTTGCGCTGTCAACCACCCCGGTACGGGCCATGGCGAGGGTCCCGCGCAGGTTGCGCAGACCGTTTGTAGCCTCGTTCTTGATTGGCCCCAAGGTCTTTTTCGGCGACATCTCAGCGGTAAAGTTGCCCCCCTGGATCATGAAGTCCTTGATAACCCGGTGAAAGATTGTATTAGTGTAGTGGCCGGCATCAGCATAAGTCAGGAAGTTAGCCACCGACTGCGGTGCTTTCTCGGTGTTCAGTTCCACGGTAATGTCACCATAGTTAGTCTCGATGACAACCACTTCTGCAGCCAGGCCTGGAGATGTCAGCAACAGGGTTATACTGAGAATAGTCAGCAAAATTCTTTTCATTATCATCTGTCCCTTCACTTGAATTTATTGTAACTGCTTTTATCCGGAGTTTCCGGAGGGGCACAAACTATTCGTCTTCAGAGGTCAGTGCCCTCGTCATCAGGTCGGCAACCGCCTGTTGCGGATCCTTGTCTTCATAAAGAACCTGGTACATCTGTTCGGTAATCGGCATGGCAACACCGAGTTTGTTCGCCAACTGGTGGGCAGAAAGGGTGGTTTTGACTCCTTCAGCCACCATGTGCATCTGATTGAGGATTTCGTCCAGCTTGCGACCACGGCCCAACTCGATACCGACCGACCGATTGCGGGAAAGATCGCCGGTGCAGGTCAGTAGCAGATCGCCCATACCGGCCAGGCCGTAAAAAGTCGCATCCTGAGCACCTTTGGCTTCGCCGAGACGGGCGATTTCAACCAGGCCGCGAGTAATCAGGGCCGCGCGGGCATTGTGGTTGAAGCCGAGTCCGTCACCGACACCTGAAGCCAGAGCAATCACGTTCTTCATGGCGCCGCCAATTTCAACACCGACAACATCCTGATTGGTATAAACCCGAAAATATTCGGTGCTGAACAGCTCCTGAATCCGATGCGCCACATCAAGATCTTCAGCTGCCACAGCCACAGCAGTGGGCTGTTCTGCGGCGACCTCCCTTGCAAAGGACGGTCCGGAGAGAAAGGCACAACGGTGTCTGATTTCTGCCCCGAAAACCTCCTGCAGAACTTCCGACATGGTCAGAAGTGTATCATTTTCAATGCCCTTGGCCGCCGAAACAAGCAGGCAGTCGTCAGCAAGGTGCGGTTTAAGCTGTTTGAGGACATGACGCATAACCTGCGAGGGTGACACCAGGACCAGAACCTGGCGATCCTGAACTGCGTCAGACAGGTCATTGGTATATGAGAGGTTCGGTGAGAGGGTTATTCCATCCAGGTAAAGATCATTGATACGGGTCTTTGACAGCCGGGCCGCCAGATCCTTTTCATACACCCAGAGAGTGACCTCATAACCTTTTTTAGCCAGTACGTTGGCAAGAGTCGTTCCCCAGCTCCCAGCCCCGATGACACCTATTTTTTTCATGTCAAACCTCAGATGGCTTTCTTCTTCTTTTCGATCCGCTCGCGGACCTGTATGGTTTTCCGCTCCAGTATACCCTGTTTGGGATAAATTCCAGACAGTTCCTCGAGAATTTTCAACGCTTCAAGCAGCTCTTCCTGTTCTTCAAGGACTGTAGCCAGACCAAAACTTGCTTCGAGAGCATAGGGACTTTCTGCCCATCGCTCTATCACCAACCGATAGGCTCCGGCAGCTTCAGGGAGCTTGCTCTCCAGGGCATAGGTCATGGCGATACGATACAGTACCTCAGCAACCAGAGCGCTGTGCGGATAATTCTTAATCAGGCTTTCAAATTCAATCCTTGCCTGGGCAAAATTATTCAACCGGAAATAACAGTCGGCCACCTCATACTGCAATTGGTCATTTTCCGGACCAGGCTGACCAAGGATTTTCTGATAAACCGCTATCGCCTGGCCACAATCGTTGAGGCGATACTTGTAAAGAACGGCAACCTGTTGCCTGGCCGAGAGGACCTCCTCCGCCCCGGGGAAATGCCGTTCCAGAAGAAGGTAGGTCAGCAAGGCCTCGGAATAATGGCCCAGATACAAATCCTGAAGTTCAGCCGTCTGAAAGAGCACTTGAGGTGCTCGCTCAAAATCCGGATATTCATCATATAGCTTTACTAACAGCTCAACGGCTTCGGAGTACTTTCCAGCCTGTCTGAGCGCCAAGCCATCCTGAAACGTCTCTTCGAGTCTTGTCTGCAGAGTAACGTGATACCAGAGACTTCCGGCAGAAATCAGTACCACAAGAGTCAGACCCAGAAAAAGCCAGAGCCGTTTTTTAGGCGCCTTTCCCTGGCGCTGGAGCTCCTCCATCAGGAGCTGTTTCTGCAATTTCTGGACTTCCTTCATCATCTTCCTTCT
>JAUWTX010000143.1 GCA_030614505.1 Desulfuromonadales bacterium | reverse complement strand
GTTCTTGTCATTGTAGTACTGGATACGACCGTCGCCGTTCTTGTCTTCGAACTTGAGCAGACCGGTGACTTCCCAACGCTTCATCCAGTCGGGACGTTCATCGTACTTGATACTGGCCTCTTCAGCGAAAAGATCGCCGCCGGAGATAACAGCCGTGTTAACAGAAGCATGCAGGTTCAAGCGAGCCATAGCGGCAACGCCAGGAGCTGTGGTGTAGAGAATCGCAATGAAAACCAGCGCCCAACCAGCGGAAGCACGTGCATCCTTAACCTTGGGAACCGTAAAGAAACGCATGATGACGTGTGGCAGACCGGCAGTACCGATCATCAGTGACATGGTGTAGACGAACATGTTCAGCGTACTGATACGAGTCATCGTAGTGTACTGAGGGAAACCGAGGTCCATGACGACCTGGTCAAGCTTGCCCAGCAGAGTCATGTCGGTGCCGACAAAACCACCACCCAGACCAAGCTGAGGAATGGGATTACCGGTCAACTGCATTGAGATAAAGATTGCAGGAATCGTGTATGCCAGGATCAGGACGCAGTACTGAGCAACCTGAGTATAGGTGATACCTTTCATGCCGCCGAAAACCGCGTACATAAAAACGATGCCCATACCGATGAAAACACCGGTTGTGTTGGAAACACCAAGGAAGCGCGAGAAGGCAACACCAACACCGGTCATCTGACCAATGATGTAGGTGAGAGAAGCGGCCAGCAGACACATAACGGCCACGACACTTGCGCTCTTGGAATAATAACGGTCACCGACAAACTGGGGCACGGTGAACTTACCAAACTTACGCAGGTAAGGTGCCAGCAGCATCGCCAGGAGAACGTAACCGCCGGTCCAACCCATCAGGAAGAGACCGCCGCCGTAACCCATGTTGGCGATCAGGCCGGCCATAGAAATAAAGGATGCCGCAGACATCCAGTCAGCGCCGGTCGCCATACCGTTCAGAACGGGAGGAACGCCACCACCGGCAACATAGAATTCACTCGTGCTACCTGCACGAGCCCAAATGGCGATACCAATGTACAGAGCAAAGGTAGCGCCGACAACAAGATAAGTCATAGTTTGAAGAGTCATCAAATAGCTCCTTTAGTCTTCGTGAACGTCAAATTTTTCGTCGAGTTTGCCCATAAGATGCTTATAGACGAAGATGAGGATGACGAATACATACATCGATCCCTGCTGCGCGAACCAGAATCCCAGTGGATAACCACCCAGGCTCATGCTGTTAAGAGCATCTGCGAACAAGATGCCGCAACCAAACGAGACGAAAAACCAGACAGCCAGAACCTGAGCTATCAGCGTCAACGTTGCTTTCCAATATGCTTCTCCACTTTTGTCCATGAATAACCTCCTTCAGGTTAGTAATAAAAACACTTAAAAAAATCTGCAAAACGTCAAGCTCTCCAACCACCTCCTTAACTGCCCGGACTCATATCCGATGCCGTTAGTGTCCCCCTACATTGCAGATCAAATAAGGAGACAAAGTTTTAACTTCCAAGTTACGATGTTTGATATCAGGGTCTAAAGCTAATCCTTTAAACCCTCTGAATAAAACATTTTAGAAGACTAAATCAATCAGAATTTAACCACTATTCTCTTTCTCTTAACGACTAAACCCCCTATCTAAAGAGGCTGAGGGAGAAGATAGCTTGAGTCTCCCAACTGAGTCAATAAAAAAATATAACGTTGTTTCGTTTTTGACGAAGCACCCCAGAAACACATGTAAAACCAACACCTTCCAAGGCCCTCATTTTTTCCCACCGGAACTATATCAGCAAAACACAAGTTTGTTAGTAAATGATCCGTTTTGTTTGTTAAGCCGTCTTTTTACCAACCAATACTAGCTGCAACGAACAGTTGCATAAAAGGACAAAACTATGGACAATGACGAGGGGTTTTTCTGCTTTTTTCTGGAGTTCACATGCCCAACAGCAACTTTAGCGAAGAAAGCTTCTACTTTCTGCATATAGATACCGTTTGCCGTAGTCCTGCGGTCACCTGCCCTGCTGACATCAGCGTGATTGACGCTGCCCGCCTGATGAAGGAACAGAACATTGCCGGACTTGTGGTGGTTGAGGATGAAGCGCCTATTGGCATTCTCTCCGTACGCGACTTGCGCGATCTTATCGCTACTTCGGATGGGAATCTTGCAGGATACAATGTGAGCGACATCATGCATGTCGGCGTCATATCGGTTCGTCGCCAATCTTATGTTTTTGAGGCCATCTTCAAAATGGCCAGAAACAACATTCATCGCCTGGCCGTTATCAACGATGCACACCAACTGGTAGGCATCGTCAATGCCACCGACCTGCTCAGCCAACAGACCCGCAGCCCGCTTTATCTGAATCAGGAGATGGAAGCGGCTGATTCAATAGAAGAGCTCCGGGATATTAATGGTCGCATTCTAGATATGGTGAGAAGCGCCATGAGCGCAGGCGCCGACACCAGAAGCCTTGTCCAATTGATTGCCCATTTTAACGAGGGCTTCACGCAACGCATTATCACACTCATAGAGAATCTGGAAGGGATCTCCCTGCCGGCCAAAGCTGCTTATCTGGCACTCGGCAGCGAAGGGCGCGGAGAGCAGACGTTACGTACCGACCAGGACAGCGCCATGGTCTACGCTGACGACATCACACCTGCTGAGCTTGATATGTGCGCCCGTTTCGCAGACAGACTGGTTGACGCACTCGAGTTTGTCGGCATCCCCCGTTGCCCCGGCAACACCATGGCAAGCAACCCACAATGGCGACACAGTCTGACTGAATGGCTACAAATTCTTGAACAGTGGATCTCCGTCCCCAAGGGAGAGAACATGGTCAACTTCGGCATGTTTCAGGATTTCCGCACAATTCATGGCGACGAATCCCTGGAAAGAGCCCTGCACAAATTCATATATGCGTCAACCCAGAGAACCAAACTCTTCTTTCCATGTGTCGCCAAGAACATTATTCGTTTTCCCGCCCCGTTGGGGATGTTCGGTCGCATCAAGGTAGAGCACGGCAGAAAAAACCGGGGCAAGGTTGATCTCAAAAAAGCTGGCATCTTTGCAATCACAGAAGGAGCCAGCCTGCTTGCATTGGAAAAGAATATTGATAGAGGGACAACCTGGAACAAACTTGAGATGCTTGAACAGTTGGGGGTACTTTCAACAGAGGACAGCGAAACCATCAGAGATGCATTCACCTCCCTGGTCAACCTTCGACTGCAACTCCAACTGAGTGATCTGGCCGCCGGCAAGACACCAGGCAACGCAGTCGATCCACAGCGCCTGACAGAAAAGTCGCGTAATCAACTTCGCGAAGCCCTGCGGGGCGTCAACCGGTTCCTGCGTATCATCAACAACCACTACCAACTAAACTTCATCCCCGACTGATAACTAACAAAAAGGGCCAGCAAACCTGCCAGCCCTTTCTTATCTTCAAGTGATAATCTCAATCTTCAGCACATACCATGCACCCGTGACTACTGGACGGCTGGATCAAAGAACCAGACACTCCGTTTCTTGTGCCAACCTTTCTGCCACATACAACTTTCAAAACTCATCCTCTCCTGGCCTGGCTCAATGACTTTAGAAGCGCCGCCCGTCTCAGCCTGACAACTCCTGTCATCAGCATAAAACTCAGAGGGACGCTTGGTCGCATGTTCCCAGCGGGAAGCACAACCACTCAACAACAAAACAAACAACCCAAACAATACCCAACGCATCATTGCTTCACTCCCTACCTGAAATTTTGTACCCGGATCAGTTTCCATCCGGGGACTCTGAATTGAAACAAATTATAACATCTTCACTAATAATTGAAAGCAACCTTGCCCACATCCCGACAAGAAAAAAACTCTTGACCTGTGGCATTAAATTGCATAGGTTAGCCATTCTTTATTATGAAACCTTAATCACAAGGAGATAAACATGAAAAAACTGATTATTGCCGTTATGCTGGTCGCGTTCACCTTCAGCCTGGCCTACGCTGTTGACACCGTGACCTACGAAAGCAAGAAGGGAAATGTCACCTTCGACCACAAGGGTCATAGCGACAAAATGGACTGCGCAGCCTGCCATGAAGGCGAACCAGCCAAAATTGAAGTCGACAAAAAATCTGCTCATAAAGATACCTGCAAAAGTTGTCACAAAAAGGATGGCGGGCCCACCAAGTGTAACGACTGCCACAAGAAATAAGCACATTTTTTATGTAATTTTAAAAGCCTCCCCCACCGGGAGGCTTTTTTTATTTTCAGTGGCAATCAGTTGCAATCAAGAGAACCCGTTCCTGATCATCGCGCAAAGACAATTCCAATCTTATCCTCCCGTTAATACTTGACTAAAAGACCTATTTAGTTATAAATTGCAGGCCTCTAACATTGTGATATAATCCCCATTCAATTAACAACTATCCACATACATTCCCTAAGGAGGAACCATGTCTATCAAAGGTACCCAGACAGAAAAGAATATTTTAACAGCTTTCTGTGGTGAAAGTCAGGCACGTAACCGCTACACTTACTTCTCGGCCAAAGCCAAAAAAGAAGGCTTTGTGCAGATCTCGGCGATCTTTGAGGAAACAGCTAATCAGGAACGCGAACATGCCAAACGCCTGTTCAAAATGCTCGAAGGGGGCGAAGTTGAAATCACGGCCAGTTTCCCTGCCGGCGTTATCGGCACAACTGCCGAGAATCTGAAAGAAGCCGCCGGCGGTGAAAATTACGAACACACCACCATGTACCCTGAATTCGCTGCGACAGCACGTGAGGAAGGCTTCCCGGAGCTTGCCGACGTATTCATGTCCATCGCAGTGGCCGAAAAATACCACGAGGAACGCTATCTTGAACTGTTGAGTAATGTAAAAAGCAAGCAGGTTTTCAGCCGTGAACAATCTAAGACCTGGCGTTGCCGTAACTGTGGCTACCAGCATGAAGGAAGCTCAGCCCCCGACATCTGCCCGGCCTGCGCTCATTCACAGGCACACTTCGAACTAACCCCGAGCAACTATTAACCTAAGGAGAGAGAAATGCCTAAATTAAATGAAGTCTACAAGTGTGAGTTGTGCGGTAACATCGTTGAGCTCGTGCATGGTGGTCCAGGCGCCCTGAGCTGCTGCAGTCAAAAAATGGTCCTGCTCACAGAGAACACGACCGACGCCGCCCAGGAAAAGCATGTCCCTGTTATTGAAATCAGTGCCGACAGCATCACTGTCAAGGTCGGTAGCGTTCCTCATCCTATGCTGGAAGAACATTACATTGAGTGGATCGAGCTGATTGCCGACGGCAAAGTCTATCGCCAGAACCTGCAACCAGGCGAAGCTCCGGAAGCCACCTTCCCGGTCATCGCCGACAAGGTGACCGCTCGTGAGTACTGCAATCTGCACGCACACTGGTCAGCACAAAACTAAGAAGTTACAGCAAAAAGAAGCCCTCGAAATCGAGGGCTTCTTTTTGCTTCTGCAAAGCGCGTGGCGAGAAGTTTGTTGGCTTAACCCTGGATACGTGAAATCAGTTTTCGATCGTCAGGTTATCAATAAACTCCTGAATGGCTGTTTTTACGGTTGTACCGGGATTTATGAACTGCAGACCCAGGCCACAGGGCATGGAATTCTTTTTGCGCCATTCAGGATGATTGACCCAGGCAACCCGGACTGAACACTGCAAAGAAAGCTGGAAACCAGGCAAGGTAAACTCGATAGTCAGGTGGGTACCGACAGGAAAGAGCGTTTCGGTCACGAGGAACAGGCCATCAGTATTGAGATTTACACAATTGCCGACATGTTTCTTCTGATTGGTATCGAGAAACGTCAACTGGAAGCTGACAGGGAAACGCCTCTCCAGACGACGGGAAATGCCAAGCAGACCACAGGCAGCATCAAGAAAGCGCTCAGCGGCCAAAGGACGATGGACAACAGCATCACAGCCGGCATCCCAACAAACATCAGCCAGGTCCTCGGCAGGCTTTTCCGGAAGCAGG
>JAUWTX010000100.1 GCA_030614505.1 Desulfuromonadales bacterium | reverse complement strand
TTAGTTCGCACGGTGTTGTCTAACTGGATAATCGGTTCTATATCTACCTTCACACCGACATCTACATATTGAACATTCGCAGTTGTTGATGTATCTGTGACTGTACTGGTTATGACAGGTTCTCTAGTACCGATGTGTACTTTGGCTTTTTCTCTATTTCTTACACGAATTTTGGGACTTGCCAACACCTCTGAGCTAGCCAGAGTTTTTTTGAATTCAAAGGAAGCCGTAGGAAGAGTATAAAAGGTCTGTAAACCGCTCAAACTTGACGCAAGATTTTCATTGCTACCACCAGCTTCAAGACTATTATCGAGGATCGAAGATGAACCGGGGTTTGAGAAACCCAAACTCACTCCATATGGCGCTAATTCCGGGCCGAATTCCAGAGAGTCTGCATCGGCAACACTGACTATCTCCAGAGCAAAAAGGACTTCCGAGTTTTCACGGTCCGCAGCGTCCAGAATCTGCTCAGCGAGTCTAATGACCTGCGGTTTATCGCGAATGACTATGGCGTTACGCTCTTCGTGCACGTAAATCTTACGCAGTTGTAACATGGTCCGCAACAGGTTCACTGCCTTCTTGGCATCAATATGTGACAGGTAGAAGGTTTGAATAATCTGGTCCTCGTACTGTTTGGCCTTCTCCCTACTCTGCGGATAGATGATGAGAGTCTTACTGTTCAACACTTTCTTGTCCAAACCGTTCATTTGCAGAATCAGTTCCATCGCCTGGGCGAAGCTGGCTTTTTCCAGAAGGACAGAAATCGACTGACTACGAATTTCTTCGTCGAAGATAAAATTGATACCACTTAGTTGAGATAAGATTCCAAAAACTTCCTTGATATTGGCATCCTTGAAGCTCAGGGTAATTGGTTCAGTTGAAGCAACATCCAGCATAATCCCGTCCATAGCGATCGTATGCTGGTCACGGTCGATCAAGTCCTTGATTGCCAAAGCGCGCGCATTATTGGCATCCAGCTTGAGCGCTTTATTGACCGCTTTTCTTGCGAGGGCTAAATTCTTTCTAGCATAAAAATTTGCCCCCTCATTGGCAAGCGTCTCTGCATTTATCAGCTTGACCAACTGTCCCTCTTCCTGTCCCGCAATTTCTATACTCGAATCGAATCCACGAGCGAGACGATATTCTGCCACAGCTTCCGTAAGTCTACCTTCCTCTGCTAGTTTGCGCGCTTTCTTGATATGAGTGGCCGCAGCACGAGTCCTGGTAGAAAGCATTTTCAATTTATATGTTTTACTACTGGGCTCTAGCTCTGCGGCTTCGAAATATTTTTCAAGTGCCTGGTCGAACTTTTCTTCGGCAGCAAGCTGCTCCGCTTCCTCAAAAGCCGAACGAGCTTGCATGGAAGTTGTACACCCCCCCAGCCAAAGAGCAGTAAAGAGCAGGACCACCCACCCGGCAAAACGGATCTTATTGATTCGTGCCATTGACTTCTCCCTCTAAATCATCCCCTTCGGCAGGTGACTTCTGTTCCTGCTCTTCTTCGGGGTCATACTCTTCAATTATTTTCGGAAAGGGTTCTTCACTTTCCTGTGGTGCTGCGGGTCGCAATACTCTTCTTTTCGGCGTAAGAATTCGTGTTCTCGGTTGGTTTGACACCTTCGCAGCCGGTTCTATATGAGCAGGAGCACTGACTGACGCACTCAACTTCTGCTGTTCGATCAGCTGAATCTCAACTAGCCCCTCTCGACCGACATGACGAACTTTCAGAAGGTTCTCGTCGATATCAGCAACCAGAAATTCCTGATCGGCACCGAAGCTCTCACCACGTTTAACCAGAAAAAGGTTACCACCACTAGAGAGGAATACGGTCTTTTCACCAGCCTTTTCCAGAAAACCGAGGAAAGTGAATTGCGACAAAGCCTTCTCTATCACATCTACGGCAACGGGTTGTACAGGCTTTGACACTACAACCGGTGGAGCAACCAGAGCCGGCGCTGTAACCTTGGGAGCCCTCTTCACCGGACGCCGCCCGCCGAAACGGAAGATATCACGATTCGCACCAGAAAACTCCTGGGGTTCAACCGTCATAAAATCAAAGTTGATACGTTCCAGTCCACCTATGGACTTCAGCTCTCCTGTCACCTTGCTACCGGAGTGAGCTCGCTGCTTTGCGATCCTTGGCGGAGCTTTCTCGAGTCGAGGGGTTGCAAAATATGCGTAAACAAGGCAGACCGCCAACACCCCAAGCAGTGCCGCAAGTATGACGCGTTTGCGATTCATAACTCACGACTCCCCGGCCGGAAAAATGTTTCCAGGCTCAAACGCAGGTTGACACCATCATCATCCGTACCCTGCAGACTTATTTGCTGGATCGTTATCAGGCGAACTGATTGTTCCAGGGAGTGGATAAACTTTTTAATTTGCGTGTAGTCTCCCGCAACATTGAAATTCAAGCTGAATTTCAACAGAGGGCTCTCTTTCAACTCAGAGGAAGAATAGCTGATCTGATTTATATCCAAACGTGCCCGGTTGGAAAGAACCAGTAACTCCTCGATCAGACCGGTGAATTCCTGGTATTCCGGTACAGCTTGTTGAAACCTGGAGATATCCTGACTGGCCAGCACGTAAAGCTGTTCCGGAGTTCTTGTCTTCCCGCGTTTATTGTGCAGAACTTTCCGAATTTCGGCCTGTTGTTGCAGGAACAGGCTTTCTTGCTCTGCAACCCTGGGCACAACCATCTTTTCAAGTGCAGTAAAAAGCAGCAGATTTAAAACCAGAAGAACACCGAGCAGAAGCAACAAACCTCGATGAGACCTCCAGAGTTGTTCGAGCATTTCTTTCAGACGCATCAGAAGGCCTCCCTTATCACCAGAGAGAAACTGACATAAGACTGACTTCTGCCAACCCGGTTAGATTCAACCTCGCCGTGTCGTTGAAGGTAGGTCTGGTTGAGGTCTTCTGAGGTCAGGAGGTTATCGACGAATCGCGTCATCGCCGAAACATCACGAGCAATACCGGTAAGCTGCACAGAATGCTCTTTAAAATTAGGCTGTATAGTACGGATACTGACATCAGCAGGGATTAGTTCCTCGAACCTGCTCAGCAAAACTGTCCAGCGAAACTGATCTGCTGCAACAATTTCATTTTCCAGAGCAATTTCACTTCTGACAGCGGCGTACTTTTCCGGTGTGTACCCAACCGGGGCTCCCGGTACACCATAAACCTGCCCCTCCATTTCCTGGAAACGGCTTTCGAGCAAATCTAGTTGCCGGTAGTTTTGATAAGCGTAAAAAAAGTTAAATGCCAGCAGCAGCACCATTAAAGTGCAGGCGAACAACAGCCAGAGGCGGACAGTCTGGCGGTTCAGATAAGGTTTGCTGGCTAGATTAAGTTTAATTTCCATTGGCTTTACATCATACGTTCTGCCGCACCCAGGGCGGCAACTACGGAACCGACAGGTTGCAATCCACCTGTTTTCCCTGCGCCGCTAAAGCGTTTCAGGGCCGGATCAAGACATTTGACCTCACGCTCAAAAGCGGCAGACAAAAGCTTATCGATATCACCATCCATGTCCGAATCAACATGGGCAAAGACAGAGCACCGCTTCATCGCCGGGAAGGTCTCGTAGGCTTTGACAAGGGTACGATTGATTTCTTGAAAAGCCCGTTCCGGGCCGGCCTTGTAGCCTTTGACACGTTGATAACAAAGACTGCTGCCAAGCACATACTGGAGGCTCAAAAAACCGCGTTCCAACCCGACCAGGATAAATTCTTCACCGAGATCGAGACGCGGCCGGTAGTAATTATAGAGATTCAACGAATGAAAATCGATCTGGACCGCATGACAACCGGCCTCATTGACCAGGTCCTCATACTGTTCGAGAACCGGTTGGGCAATGGCAGCAACGATACAGCGTTGATGACCATCGTCACGTTTATCAATCACCTG
The DNA here is from genome assembly GCA_030614505.1 of Desulfuromonadales bacterium. Taxonomy (GTDB): domain Bacteria; phylum Desulfobacterota; class Desulfuromonadia; order Desulfuromonadales; family BM103; genus M0040. The sequence goes on along the minus strand of JAUWTX010000100.1, from coordinate 3,277 downwards.
GTAGTCTAGTTTGACTTGGGCCGGAGGCGCAGGAAGACTTGATTTGAGCTGCCATTTGAGGATATCGACACCTTCACTGTGCGTTTTGAATGGTGCATCCACTTCCGTCAAATAAATACGACCGGCACGATCCGGAAGACTTAATGCGATGCGCTCCTCCTGCCCTGCCAGAGCATCGACTCCACGTCGCAAACCCTCGATGAAGCGTCGAGTATCACGAATGTTCGGCTGACGGCTGGAAACATCCATGAATCCTTCCAGGCTTTCAAAGCGCAAACCGACCAGCCTCGTTTGCGGCCGATTACGCTGCAACGCTGCCAGGTAAAGCCCGCCAGGCTGGATGTCGACACCGACAAAAAACCTGCTCATGCCCCACCCCCGGTCTTGTCAGCAAAGGTGACCCGGTTGATTTCCTCAAGCGTCGTCACCCCGTTAAGCATCTTCTCTACAGCTGCCTCGCGCAGATAAACAGTCCCAGCTGCACGTGCTGCTTCCTTGAGCCGGCTGACCGGTACCTTGTTGATTATCATGTCACGCAAGTCGTCGTCCAGATCAAGAAGTTCCAGAATCGCCGTACGACCATGATAACCCTGGCCATTGCATTCACGGCAACCTGCTCCTTCATAGAGAGTGTGATCTTTGATCTGTTCGTAGTCGAGCCCGGATTCCTCAAAAGCCTGGCGGTCGTAAGTCACAGGCCGTTTGCAGTGCACGCATATCTTGCGCACCAGACGCTGAGCAGCTACACAGTTCAGGCAGGAGACAAAATTGTAAGCATCGATTCCCATGTGCAGGAAACGCCCCAGCACATCAAAAACATTATTGGCGTGCACCGTGGTAAAAACCAGGTGTCCGGTCAAAGCCGACTGAACAGCAATCTGAGCCGTCTCAGGGTCGCGTATCTCGCCAACCATGATCTTGTCCGGGTCATGTCGCAGGATAGAACGCAGACCGCGTGCAAAGGTCAACCCCTTCTTCTCATTGACCGGAACCTGAACCACACCCTTGAGCTGATATTCGACCGGGTCTTCAATAGTGATTATTTTTTCCTGCTCGTTATAGATCTCAGACAATGCCGCATAGAGCGTGGTCGTTTTACCGCTGCCGGTCGGGCCGGTAACCAGCACCATGCCGTATGGCTCTCGGATCATGCGCCGGAAACGTGTCAGTTCGCGCCCCTCGATGCCAAGCACGTCAAGAGTCAGACCGTGCAGATCCTTGGCGATGCTTTCTTTGTCAAGAATACGGATAACAGCATCTTCACCGTGGATGCTCGGCATTATGGAGACACGAAAGTCGATAGATTTATCGCCCATGCGCACTTTAAAGCGGCCATCCTGCGGGATGCGCCGTTCGGAGATGTCGAGTTCGCTCATGACCTTGATACGCGAAATGATCGGTCCCTGGAAACGCCCATCCAGAGGCTCTGTAGCACGAAACAGAACGCCGTCGACACGATACTTGATCTGCACCCCGTCCTGGTTACTTTCAATGTGGATATCACTGGCGCGTTTATTGAGAGCATCGAAAAGGGTCGAATCGATAAGGCGAATAATCGGGCTGCTGTCATCTGTCAGTTTTTCGATAGACAGGACTTCTTCACCTTGGTCAGTCTCCTTGACCAGTTGTAGTTTGAAATCTTCAGAGACTTCCTGGAGAACCTGTTTCGACCCTTGCAACCGTTCAAGTAGAGCGGTAAGCTTCCCCTTGGCGGCCACCCGGCAAACCAGTGGCATATCGAGCTGCATTTCAAGATCGTCCAGTTCGGCGACATTAGTCGGATCGGAGACCGCTATTACAAGGCCATCTTCGGTTTTCTGCAACGGAATAAAATTGTATCGAATCGGCAATTCGGCTGGCAGGCTCTCATCCAGTTCAGGATCGAGCACAACACTATCAAGATCGACATATTCCAGACCGAACTGCTGCGCCAGTGCCTGGGCGACCAGTTCTTCGGCAAGCAGACCACGAGATACGGCTGTTTCCCCGAAACGTTTTCCTGACTGACCTTGCTGATCCAGAACAAGACGCACCTCAGCGGGTGCAAGTGCCCCTATCTCGGTTAGAATCTCACCAATTTTGCGATGTTCAAAAGACATACATCTATCCTACCGTTCCCGCCATCTGAAAAATCGGAATATACATGGCGACAACAATACCAGCGATCAACAGACCCATAGTCATCATCATCAACGGCTCGACCATTGTGGTCAAACGATCAAGACGACGTTCAACTTCATCTTCATAATAGTCCGAGACATCGGTCAGCATATCAATCAGTGAACCACTGCTCTCGCCGACACCGATCATACGCAGAGCGATAATCGGGAAATCACCGGTCTGCTCGAGGGCCTCGGAGATCCTGGCGCCCTCCTCGATACGTTTAACCGCATCGGCAAGCCGCTTTTCCTGGACCCGGTTATTCAGAGTCCCCCTCGACATCTGCATTGCCTGCACAACCGGAATACCACTGGCCAGCGTTATTGAAAAAGTCCGGCAGAAGGTCGAAAGCGCGTATTCATTCAGCAACACGCCGAAAAAAGGCAAGCGCAGTTTGACACGATCAACCATGAAAGCGCCACCATCTGTACGTGCGTATATTCGCAATAAAAACAGGCCAACCAGCAACGTTGGCACCCAGACCGGCAACCACGCTACCAAACCGTCGGCCAGAGCTATCACCATACGAGTAAGTAAAGGTAATTGCATGTTGGCATCAGCATACACCTGGGTAAAAGTCGGGATCACGTACAACATAAGGAAACCGAGCACTACCGCAACAGCCACAGCCAAAAGTGCTGGATAGAAGGTTGCGCTGCGAACCTTTGCCTTAATCGCTTCGACACGTTTCTGATATTCGATATAGCGGGCAAGAGTGATCGGTAAATCCCCCGACTGTTCTCCAGCGCGCAACGAGGCTACATAAAGCTGCGGGAACATCTTCGGAAACCGACCGAAAGCGTCAGAAAGAGAACTGCCACCCTTCACATCAGCGCGTATGTCTTGCAGGGTATTGAGGAGCCCCCCCGCCTCCATGCGATCAACCAGCGTATCAAGAACCTGTAGAATCGGCAGACCGGAACGAATCAGGACCTGCATCTCCTGATTCAAGGTAAGGAAGCGACGACCGCTTAAGCCGCCACCACCTACTCATTTTGAGAAAAACTGTAGCGAGGACTTTCGAATCTTAAAGACAAATAAACCCTGCTCTTCAAGACTCTCTTTAAGAGCCTCGCGATTTTCCGCCTCTAACTCCTTCTCAATGACCCGGCCATCA
>JAUWTX010000045.1 GCA_030614505.1 Desulfuromonadales bacterium | reverse complement strand
GCCTGAGCGCCAGACCCTTCTGGAACGTCTCTTCGAGTCTCGTCTGCAGTGTAACCTGATACCAGAAAACTCCGGCAGAAATCAGCAACACAAGAGCCAGGCCAAGAAAAATCCAGAGTCGTTTTTTAGGCGCCTTCCCCTGGCGCTGGAGCTCCTCCATCAGGAGCTGTTTCTGCAATTTCTGGACTTCCTTCATCATCTTCCTTCTCTGCCAACTTGGCTACCGCTACGATCCGCTCTTCTGCCTCCAGGACCATCAGGCGCACACCCATGGTGTTACGACCGATAATCGAAAGGGCACTGACCCGCGTGCGCAGCACCTTGCCGCGATCAGTAATGAACATCAGATCGGATTCGTTGTCCACCAGTTTAACATCGACCACCTGGCCGTTGCGACCACCGGTCTTGATGGTGATAATCCCTTTGCCACCACGGCTCTGGACACGGTACTCATCAAGGCTGGTGCGCTTGCCGTAACCAGCCTCTGTCACAGTGACCAGGGTTGCTGCCGTTGCATCGGAGACAACTTCCATACCGATAATTTCATCGTTCTCCAGCTTCATACCGCGCACACCTCGGGCCGTACGTCCCATCGGTCGCGCACCGGATTCAGCAAAACGGATCGATTTGCCGTTGCGGCTGGCCAACAGGATGTCCATGGACCCATCGGTCAGGCGTGCTGCTATCAGGCTGTCGCCCTCATCGATGGTCAGGGCGATGATACCGCCCTGGCGCGGATGGGAATAGGCCAGCAGGTCGGTTTTCTTGACCGTTCCATTTTTGGTCGCCGTAATGATGAAACGGCCTGCGGTGAATTCCTTAACCGGCAGGATCGTCCTCACGCTTTCATCTTCGGCCAGATTCAACAGATTGACGACCGCCTTGCCGCGCGCCGCGCGGCCGCCTTGCGGGATTTCATGAACCTTGAGCCAATAGACCTTGCCTTTACTGGTAAAAATCAACACATAGCTGTGGGTCGATGCAATAAAGAGGTTCTCAACGAAATCTTCTTCCTTCGGCCGCATGCCGGTCGCACCTTTGCCTCCACGTCGCTGCGCCCGATAGAGCGACACAGCGTTACGTTTGATGTAGCCGCTGTGAGACACAGTGACCACCATATCCTCTTCGACGATCATGTCCTCGATGGAGAGGTCGGCTGCCACAGCTATGATCTCGGTGCGGCGCGGGTTGCCGAAACGGTCCTTGATATCTATCAGTTCACCCTTGATGATCTTGAGAATCTCTACCTCGCTGGCGAGGATCTCTTCGAGTCTTTTTATCAGGGCTAAAATCTGCCGGTATTCCTCGACAATCTTATCGCGCTCCAGGCCGGTCAGACGGTGCAAGCGCATCTCGAGAATCGCCTGAGCCTGTATCTCGCTCAGCTCAAAACGAGCGATCAATCTTTCCTTCGCTTCGGCTGGATTGGCGCTGGTTTTGATGACCTGGATCACTTCATCGAGGTTGTCCAGGGCAATCTTGAGCCCTTCAAGGATGTGGGCGCGGGCCTCTGCCTTCTTCAGCTCGAACAAGGTGCGACGAGTGACTATCTCCTTGCGGTGCTCGATGAAGTTATCCAGCACCTCGCGCAGCGTCAAAATCCGCGGGTGTCCGTTGACAATCGCCAGCATAATGATGCCGAACGACGAATGCATAGGTGTCATTTTGTAGAGTTGGTTGAGCACCACCTGGGGAATGCTGTCGCGTTTCAGCTCGATGACGATGCGCATACCGTCACGGTCCGACTCATCGCGCAGATCGGATATCCCTTCAATCTTCTTGTCTCGAAACAGATCGGCGATTTTCTCGATCAGGCGCGCCTTGTTGACCTGGAAGGGGATCTCGGTAACGATGATGCTCTCGCGACCGGTGCGGCTGTTCTGCTCGACCATCGCCTTGGCGCGCATGGGGATAATGCCGCGACCAGTGCGGTAAGCCTGATGGATGCTGTCGCGTCCCATAATGAAACCGCTGGTCGGGAAGTCGGGACCGGGGATAAGTTCAATCAACGCCTCGAACTCAAGTTTCGGGTCGTCGATCACGGCAATCAGGCCATCGATCACCTCGCCCAGGTTGTGCGGCGGGATCTTGGTCGCCATACCGACCGCAATCCCCTCGGAACCGTTGACCAGCAGGTTGGGGAACTTGCAGGGTAAAACCAGGGGTTCTTCGAGAGAATCATCGTAGTTGGGACCGAACTCGACCGTCTCCTTGTCGAGGTCGTTGAGCAGCTCATGAGCCAACCGGTCCATACGAACTTCGGTGTAACGCATAGCCGCCGCCGAGTCACCGTCAACCGAACCGAAGTTGCCTTGGCCGTCGATCAGCGGGTAGCGCATGGAGAAGTTCTGCGCCATGCGAACGATGGTGTCATAGACCGCGGTGTCACCATGGGGATGGTACTTACCAATCACGTCACCGACCACGCGAGCCGATTTTTTGTACGCCTTGTTGTAGTCGTTGTTCAGCTCGTTCATGGCGAACAGTACCCGCCGATGGACGGGTTTGAGGCCGTCTCGCACATCCGGCAGAGCCCGGCCGACGATCACGCTCATCGCATAGTCCATATAGGACTTGCGCATTTCGTCTTCGATATTAACGCTGACTTTGTTCTGTTCGGAAAGCATTCTCGATTTTCCTCCGGAAAATCAGTGGCGCGTGGCGCGTGGCGCGTAGCGTGATTTTTTCCTCGCTACCCGCTACCCGCTACTCGCTACGTCGTTTAAACGTCCAAATTCGATACGTTCAGGGCGTTGTTTTCGATGAATTCACGGCGCGGCTCGACCTGATCGCCCATCAGCACGGTAAAGATCTGTTCCGCTTCGATGGTGTCTTCGATCTTGACCTGCAGCAGCACCCGTTTCTCCGGGTCCATGGTGGTCTCCCAAAGCTGTTCAGGGTTCATCTCACCCAGCCCCTTGTAACGCTGGATGTACTGACCTTTCTTGGCCCGGGCGAAGAAATAGTCGAGCATATCCTGACGGTCGCTCACCACCATCTCCTCCTGCCCATCCTTACTGATCAGCGCATTCTCATTCAAACAGATATCCTCGACCTGCTTGTATGACTGCAGTAACAGTTTGTACTCATACATCGACAGGCTCTCGAGCACCTTCTGATCAATATAGGAACGCAGGCTGCCGTTGTTATAGAGAATACGCGGGGGATCATTAAACACCTGAAACTCGATGTCGGGTGCAGCATTGCGCAACTTGACCGCCAAAGGCTCAAGGTCAATCAGGTCAGCGAAACCGTTCTGAAGTTTGCCGCTCACAAAAACCTTAAGAACTTCGGCGTTGATCCCTTTGTGCACCATCCTGCTGAAATGCTCGTTGTACTCCAGTATATTGCGCAAAGTCGGGATGATCTGCTTGCCACGCAACAACTTACCGCTCTTCTCCATCTTCACGGTCATTCCCTCAACACCCGCATCGAGCAGGTATTCGCGCAAAGCATCCTCGTCCTTCAGGTAGAGTTCTTTCTTACCGCGCTTGGCCTTGTAGAGTGGTGGTTGAGCGATATAAAGGTGGCCGCGTTCAATCAGTTCCGTCATCTGTCGGAAGAAAAAGGTGAGCAAGAGGGTACGGATATGCGAACCGTCGACATCGGCGTCGGTCATGATAATGATGCGATGATAACGCAGCTTGGAGATGTCGAAATCATCTTTGCCGATACTGGTGCCCATGGCGGTAATCAGGGTACGAATCTCATTGGATGTAAGCATCTTGTCAAAACGCGCTTTTTCAACATTGAGAATCTTGCCCTTGAGTGGCAGAATCGCCTGGTAGCGCCGTTCGCGTCCCTGTTTGGCGCTGCCGCCGGCAGAGTCGCCCTCGACCAGGTAGAGTTCGCAAAGCGCCGGATCCTTCTCCTGGCAATCAGCCAGCTTGCCCGGCAGGGCCAAACCATCCAAGGCACCCTTGCGACGGGTCAGATCGCGCGCTTTGCGCGCCGCTTCGCGAGCTCTGGCAGCATCAATACCCTTCTCGAGAATTTTGCGTGCCACCGGCGGGTTCTCTTCCAGAAATTCCGCCAGCTTTTCATTCATCAGGGTTTCAACAAACCCCTTGATCTCTGAATTGCCCAACTTGGTCTTGGTCTGTCCCTCAAACTGTGGTTCGGGGACCTTGACCGAGATAACGGCAGCCATCCCCTCGCGCAGATCGTCCCCGGAGATCGAGGTTTTCATGTTTTTTAACAGGTTGTTGGTTGCCGCATAGGTGTTCATGGTGCGCGTCAGCGCCGCCTTGAAACCACTCAGGTGAGTACCGCCCTCGTGGGTGTTGATATTGTTGGCGAAAGAGAAGATTTTCTCATCGTATGCGTCATTATACTGGATGGCTATATCTATTTCGACATCTTCCCTGGTGCCTTTAAAAAATATCGGCTTGGGATGCAGGGGGTTTTTCGCCCGGTTGAGATATTCAACAAAAGAGACAATGCCACCTTCATAGTGGAAAACATGGCTTTTGTCGGTGCGTTCATCAATTATCTCAATTTTGACTCCGGCATTGAGAAAAGCCATTTCGCGAATGCGCTGCGACAGGGTTTCAAAGGAGAAATCTGTGGTTTCAAAAATCTCAGGATCAGGCCAGAAGAGTATCCTGGTACCGCGTCTCTTGGTGGTGCCGTCCTCAACCAGGTCCGCCATCGGCACCCCTCGCTCATAGTTCTGGCGATAAACCTTGCCATCACGGCGAATTTCAAGTTCCAGACGGCTTGAAAGAGCGTTAACAACCGAAACTCCAACGCCATGCAAACCACCGGAAACCTTGTAGCTGTCACTATCAAACTTGCCGCCAGCGTGCAGGACCGTCATGACGACTTCGGCCGCAGATTTCTTCTGTGTGGGGTGCATATCAACCGGGATACCCCGACCGTTATCAACTACCGTAATCGAATTATCAACATGGAGAACAATCTTAATTTCGTCACAATGGCCAGCCAATGCTTCGTCTATCGAGTTGTCCACCACCTCGTAAACCAAGTGGTGCAAACCCTGTATCGACGTACTGCCAATATACATTGCCGGCCGCTTGCGAACGGCCGAAAGGCCTTCAAGAACCTTGATGCTCTCTGCACTGTAATCCTTGTTCAGTTTTTGTGTCATTTCACCCTCGTTCTGGGGTTGTAGCGGTGACCAAACCCTGGTCGACCTTGTAAAAATTTGCCATCTGTCGAAGCGGATCAGCCAACCTCGGCTGCTGTGCGGACGTTAGAAAAACCTGACCGCGACGTTTCAACAGAAAACTGAAGAAACCTTCCAGGCGACGACTGTCCAGCTCACTGGCCAGATCATCAAGTAGCAGGATAGGTGGTTCTTTAAGTTGTTCTTCCAGATCCATAACCTGGGCAGCCTTGAAAGCCAGCAAAAAGGATCGTTGCTGACCCTGTGATCCGAAGGAACGTAACGACCTCTCGTCATTCAGAAAATTCAAATCGTCACGGTGTGGTCCAGCCAGCGTCAGGCCCAAGCTTCTTTCGCGGGAAGCCAATCTTTCAAAAGAAGTATTCAGTTGATTCTTTATCTCCTTCATTCCTTTTTGTTCAACCGAATAGATCAAACGAGCTGACTCTTTACCACCGGTAATTTCCTTGTATATACGGCAAAGAAAAGGCTGAAATCTTTCCAGGTAGACCTGTCTATCATGACGGATGCGACTGCCGGTACGAACCAGGGCTTCTGTCCATGGTGCCAACTCATCTTCACCTGCTTCCTTTTTCAACAGTTGATTGCGTTGACGCAGTATCCTTTCATACTCCTGGACACGATCAAGATATGCAGGCTCTATCTGTAGTATGGCCCTATCAAGCAACGCACGTCTACCAGCTGGAAAACCCTTTATTTTACTCAACTCTTCCGGAGTAAAGAGCACCGTTCGCAAGTAGCCGAGAAAATGACTGAGTTTCTGAACTGTCTTGCCGTCAACGCGTGGATTTCTTCCATTCTTCTGCAACCCTATCTCAAGTTGGTGTATAACTCCGCCTTTATTTATAACGGCACCAACCCAGGCTTCTTCGTCTAGGTGATTTATTAAATCCTGCCCTCTATTACTGCGAAAACTTTTCAGATGGCCCAGCAGGTATATAGCTTCAAGCAGATTGGTTTTTCCTTGGGCATTAAGTCCATAAATGACATTAAAATGCTCATTCCAGGCGATATCTACTTTTGCCAGGTTACGGTAACAACGAAGCTTCAAATTGTTTAAAATCATACAGCTATCAAGAAAAAAACCTCTATTTTCAAAGGATTTTTTCTAAAAGCATCCTTTTTTTAGAGTCGCATCGGCATTATAACCGCAAGATATCCATCTTCATCTACAGGTTTGATCAAACCTGGCGAAAGGTTGTCTTTAAGAATCATACAGATACTGTCTTGATCTTGTACCTGCAAAATATCCAGTAGATAGCGAGCATTAAAACCTACAGAAAGTTCCGGTCCCTGATACTCAATATCCAGTTCCTCACGAGCATCACCAAATTCCGGGTTGGAAGATGAAACCTCAAGAATATTATTATTGAAATTCATCTTTACTCCACGATTTTTTTCACTGGATAGTATTATCATACGACGCAAAGCGTGGAGAAATGGATCAACAGCAATTGTAGCTTTATTATCATTCGCCTCAGGAATAACACGACTGTAATCAGGAAACTCACCATCAATCAGGCGCATTATAATAATGGACTGATCCTTACTGACTACGGCATTATTATCCATAAAAGCGAGCTGTATATCGCTGCCGCCCTCTTCTGCAAGTTTCTTTAATTCAAGAATACCTTTACGCGGCAAAATAACGCCTCTCGATAATTCTGCACTTTCGACAACCTCTACTTTTTTATCTATCATAGAAAGTCGGTGGCCATCAGTAGCAACCAGACGCAGTTGATTGGTACCTTCCTTCAGCTGACAAAAAATTCCATTCAGATTGTATTTGCTTTCATCCTGTGAGACGGCAAAAAAGGTTTTTTCTATCATCTCTTTGCACAAAGGACTGGCAAGGGAAAGAAAGTTACCTTTATCCGGTATTGGAAAATTAGGAAATTCATCTGCTGATAACCCGACAATATTGAATTGTGCTTTACCGCACTCCACTTCTATCCAACAATTTTCTTTAGCATTAAAACTTATTTCATTGTCCGGTAATTCTTTTATAATTTCATAAAGTTTTTTGGCAGAAACTGTTATTTTTCCAGGTTTGCGTATATTCGCCGGATAAGTTGATTTCATACCTACTTCGAGATCCGTTGCTGTCAGATGCAGTTCACCATCTGCACCTTCCAGAAGAACATTGGAAAGTACCGGTATGGTATTACGTTTTTCAACAATCCCCTGGACCCTTGCCAATCCTTTGAGAAAAACCTCTTTTTCAATGGTGAAGTTCATAATATTCTCCTCATCAACAGGTTATACTTAATATTTAATAACTAAATAATAAAAAGATAGTAGTAGTAATAGGGGCTGTTAATTAGTTTAAAAGCCTTTTTTCCTTATTAATTTCAAATATTTACGTTGTTTATAAAATAAGGTATAAAATGTTGGTAAAATGTAAATAACAATTATTTTATTAAATTTATTTTAAAAACTCTTTTTATTAACCGTCTTATTAACAAGTTATCAATAGGTCAATTCTTTTTTTATATTTTCGATGGTACTTTTTAATTGAAAGTCTTCTTCCATAAGTTTTTCTATTTTACGAATAGCATGGATTATTGTTGAATGATCTTTGCCACCAAAGCGATCGCCTATTTCCGGGTAAGAAGAAGAGGTCAGTTGTCGTGAAATATACATGGCTATCTGCCTTGGCAGTACAACAGCCTTGAGTCTTTTTGGCGATTTTATATCAGATATTTTAATGTTGAAATGGATGCTGACTTTTTTGATGATTTCTTCTACTGACAATTCTCTGTTGCGTTCAATAAGAATATCCTTGAGACCATCCCGGGCCATTTCCAGTGAAACAGGAATAGCTGTCAGACTGGCATAAGCTCCAATTCTAATAAGATAACCTTCCAATTCACGTACATTGTTGCATATAGAATTAGCTAGAAAAAGAGCGACATTTTCAGGAAGCTTGATATTGTTCTGTTCTGCTTTCATTTTAAGAATAGCCAATTTTGTTTCTACGTCTGGTGGTTGTATGTCGGCAATTAGTCCCCACTCAAACCGGGAACGCAACCTTTCTTCAAGCCCAGGTATGTCTTTTGGAAATTTATCGGAAGTAACTATAATTTGTTTGTGTGAGTCGTAAAGAGCGTTAAAGGTGTGAAAAAATTCTTCCTGGGTGCGTTCTTTGCCTGCTATAAACTGAATATCATCGATAAGGATAACATCCATGGAGCGAAACTTGTTACGAAACTCATCCATGCGATTGTAGCGCAAGGAATTGATAAGTTCGTTCATAAATTTTTCGGAGGTATAGTAACAAATCTGCGTCTGTGGTGATTTGTTGAGAATGGAATTTCCAATAGCATTAATCAGATGGGTTTTCCCCAGGCCAACACCACCATATATAAAAAGTGGATTATAGGTTGTTGCCGGATTGTTGGCGACCGCCATGGCGGCAGCATAAGCAAATTGATTTGATGAACCGGAGACAAACTCTTCAAAAGTATATTTACTGTTAAGGTTTATATTTGCCGAAGGCCTCTTTGGTATGTTTTTTTCTTTATCAGTTGTGGTTTTTGAGGTCGATTTGATAATACTGCTTCTTTTAGGAAGCTTGTCCTTGGCCTGACCATCAACATTGAATTGCAGTCTATAGGTGACAGCAGAGAGTTCAGAGAGAATTTTTTGTATTTTTTTGCTATAATTTTCTTTAACCCAGTCAAGAATAAAGCGGTTTGGAACTTCCAGATAAACCATATCCTGCTCGATCTTAACGAGCTTCAGCGGTTTTATCCAGGTAGAAAAGTGTTGTGGACTGAGATTCAGTTCCAGATGTGTGAGGGTGTCTTCCCAGAGTTTACTCATGCCGGCATCAGTCTTAACTCAAATTCCCAGAATTATGCTACGAGGATAGGTTTATCCACAAACTTTTAAACAACTGTGGATAACGTAAAAACAGCCTAATTTTAGGGGGTTAGATAAAAAAATGTGGACGAAAAAATTGATAACAAATCTATCAGAGGATGTTTTTTATTGCAAGGGAAAATTGAGCTTATAAAAATAGTTTGAAATCCGGTTCTCTTTTTCATTCTTGACTTTAATTTATAAATATGCTTAAAAGTGCCTTTTACAAAATTTACCACTTTTTCTATATACGGGAGATATGAACAGTCATGAAACGTACTTATCAGCCAAGCAGGGTCAGCCGCAAGCGTACTCACGGTTTTCGTAAGCGCATGCGTTCAAAAGGTGGTGCGAATGTTATCAAGCGTCGTCGTGCGAGGGGCCGTAAGCTTTTGGCTGCCACTATCTCAGTCAAGTAGTCTTTAAGTATAAGGGTGAAGGGTGAACAGACCCTCGAAAGGTTTTGCCGGATACGCCGCTCAAGTGATTTTGAACAAGCCTGGCAAGAGGGACAACGTTATCACACACGCCATTTTGTTGTGATTGTGAAACCAGGTCGGGTTTTCTCTCGTCTGGGATTGACTGTGAGTCGCAAGGTTGGCAATGCTGTTTGCCGCAACAGACTCAAACGGTGGCTTCGCGAGTTGTTCAGAAAGCACTATAAGCAGTTCTCTCTGGCTGCGGACATCTCGATCATAGCCAAACACCAAGCTGGACACCTGAGTCACTTGCAGGTGGACCGGGAAATTCTAACAGTTTTTGCCCGCCTGGAGACCGAGGATCATGTTTAAACGGTTAACCATAGCGGGTATTCGCTTTTACAGAGTCTTTCTTTCTCCGCTGAAGCCGCCTACCTGCCGTTTTTATCCTTCCTGCTCCACGTACACTCTGGATGCTGTTAACAGGTATGGTGCCGTGAGCGGTCTCTGGTTAGGTCTTAAACGCCTGGCCCGTTGTCATCCCTGGCACCCTGGGGGGGTTGATCCTGTCGAATAGGGTCTAATTTATAAACAGGAGTTTTTCTTTAATTATGAATACAGGTGAAAATAAAAATCTTCTCCTTGCTATGGTCCTCATGCTTGTTGTCTGGCTGGGGTTTTCTATTCTTTTTCCACCAGCCCAAAAGGACCAGCAGCAACTGGTAGAAAATGAAAAAGGGCAGCAGGTTGTTACTACCGAAAAAAAGGAACAACCTGTTCCTGACATAAAAACAGTTGAAGTAAAAGAGGCTGCCATTGTCGACCCGGCAAACGCCTCTGCAACAGTCACGACAGCACCTCCGCGGGAAATAACCGTTGAAACGGATAAATATCAGGCCGTATTCACCACCCAAGGTGCACGACTGGTCTCTTTCAAACTGAAGGATTACCGAGCAACGGCCGACGACGAAGCCCCGCCCGTACAAATGTTCGAACCAGGCCCGCTACGTTATTCGACTTTGCGTACAACCGGAACAGAAGGGTTTGTTTTCAATGAGGATGCCCGCTTTGAGACAATTACAGAAGGGGTTGTTAGGGTTTCTGGGCAGGAACAGGTTGAAATCCGTTTTCAGCATAGTGCCGCCAACGGCATGCAATATGTAAAAACCTTCCTGTTGCACGGTGACCTGTACACCATCGATACCGGTCTTGAGTTGTACAACATGAGTGCGACACCCTTGCGCGGCACCGTTAACTACGCTTTGGTGCAGCGCTGGGATGATTCCCTTGCGGGGGATATGTACTCTTTTGTCGGCCCGGCCACCCTGATAAAGG